>DATMSL010001004.1:0-10454 GCA_035565435.1 Dyadobacter sp.
GTTGCGCGCCTTTGACTTTGCGAAAATGTTCACACGGTTCTCATTGCCTTTCAGCAGGCGGCCGATGTTTTTCTGGTGCGTAAAGACAACCAGAATGAACATTGTAAAGCCAAATACAACCAGCAAGGGCTCAGGATGCCCGAAAACGCCGGTCCAGGAGAGTACAGGAAATGCCAGCGTGGCGAGGATCGAGCTCAGCGATACGTACTGAGATGCTATTAGTGTCAGAATAAATATGGTAATACAAACGGAGGCCAGCTCGGGGTGAATGGCCAATACCATTCCGAGCAGCGTGGCAATGCCCTTACCGCCTTTGAAATTCACGAAAACAGGGAAGATATGGCCGATAATCGCGATGATCCCGAAGATGATCTTGTACATCAGGAGCTCGGTTTCGCCGATTTCATTCATATAGAAAAGCATGGAAGCGAGGCAAGTGGCCGTCCAGCCTTTCAGTACATCGATGAGCATTACAACTGTCCCAGCGCGTTTGCCTAATACCCGAAACGTGTTGGTGGCACCCGCGTTACCGCTGCCGTGTTTCCTGACATCTATTCCAAAATACCCAATGCCGTACCAGACTGAACTTGGGATGGAACCCAGCAAATAAGCAGCAACAATCGCAACTATTAATAAGGCAACACTCATTTTGTACTATTCAAAGATAAATTTAAATTACAAAAAGTTTTTCTCAAAAATACGATAGTTGGAGGATTTTACAAGGGAATGTGGTGTAAAACTACATTTCAGCACGCAATTTTTCGAAAACTAGCAGAAACTATTGTAAATGCTGCTAATTACATCAGAATCCTTCTGTCGGTTCCGCTTTTTTCTTCTTTTCTTCGGTTTGGGAGGCTGCCGGTTTCTTCTTCGCAGTTTTCACGAGCTTCGCTTTCTTCATGGCCGGCTGGTAGAAATCGTCGAATCGGTTAACAAACATATCCTTCTCTTCAGTTCCAATGCTCACGAGTGTCATATCCTTGGATTTCACTGCCTTAGATTTTGCGACGATCTCGTCATTGAAATCCAGCATCGATGAAACGACACCTAGTTCGCCTGCTTTCAGGTCAAAATAATACCATACGTCGGGAGAAGCTTCGAGATAAAGACTAAACTCGTCGCCTTCCACGCCGCGGCGAAGTTCCAGCACGCCGGTCATTTGCGCATTAATATTGTTACGGCCGAAATGTGACACGCCGATAGGCCCCTGCGAGTAGTACGCATTATGCACAGGCGACCAGTGTAGGTCCACATTTGAAAGCACCATCGGTATATCGAGGGTAGGTGAAGCTTCGAAAATTGGCTTGTAGCCACCGGCTGTGAGTTTCATGTAAGCGTCGACACCTTTCGGGCCAATCAGCGCGGACAGTTTGCGATTCAGCTGGTCGGGATCGTCGTCTGCGGCCGTGCTGTTGGACTCCGCCAGATTCGTTTCTACGATTTTGGCAGCAAGCGTAGGGGCAATCGGTGTCAATGCAGGGGCATTGAAAAGCAACATCGTGTTGAAACGGAATTTCGAACTATCCACCTGTACTTCGGCACTACCGACCGTTTGCAGCCAGTTGGCTTGCATGAGCTTGAATGGCCCAGCGAAGGTGGCGAGACCGGTTTTATCGTCGAAGCTCAATGCATTACCCTCGTCGATGAGACCGTCGGCGCCCGGCGGCGGGTTTACACGGAATGCTTTTTTATCCTCATCGTAGCTCAGGTTACCCTGCGCCTGGTAGATATCCTCATCTCCGTCCGAATCCTTGGGCGACAGGAAACTCATGTACATACCCTTCGCTTCATTATAATGCAACCCTACCGAAAGCGGGATCTCATGCTCGTTTTTTAGGTCTTTATTGATCTTAATGGAAACCGATTCGCCCGGAGAATCCTGGTACACGATCCATGAACTCTGGAAATCCTTCCGGTACTTGATCACGGGCTTCACAAAACCATCCAGTTTTAGCGAAGGCTCGTAAGCAACCAGGTTAATTGCGCCCTTGTACTGAATGCGGGGCGAAAGGAATAGGTTTTCGGCCTCCTTAATATCAGCGCGTGCAGTAGTGTAGTATTTAACGCCTGGGGTAGCGGCCTTATCCTTCGGTTTACGCTTGCCTTCCTCGCCCGCACCCGCTTCCACGAGCTCGAAATTCTGCATTTTAATATTGAATGTATCCTTCCTCGCCGTAATATACTGGTAAGTGGCCGAGCCTTCGAAGTGGTTGCGGGAATCGATGCGGATGTCGGCATCGCGCAGGTGGTGCGAGACATTCAGCGTATCTATCTCAATGCGGGCCTTTTTCAACGGGACGATTTTGCCTTTGCTATCCACGGCCACCATTCCCCGGTCCGGTATGATTTTCACATCGGCAGTTTGAATGAAAGGTACTCCTCTGATGTTCAAAGTCACTTTTTCGATATCATAAATCGCTTCGGAGCCGTTAAAAGTCAGGCCTTCCTGATCTGGATCGGTGGAGGTGTAGGAGGAGGTTTCGCCCAAACCTTTCATCAGGATCGTTTTTTTAGTCATATCCCATTTGGCGCTCCCGATGAGCGTTTGGTAGGAAGCGGTCGGGATTTGCATACCCGAAGAGTCATTGCCGAAACCCGATTCATCGGTCACAAAATTGGCAATACCGGTTTTGAAGTTGAAATCGATATTGACATTATTGCCGGTCAGCAGTTTTTTGGTGGACTTCACATCCGTGCTGTTAATCGCAAATGCGGATTTGTTAGCTAAAAAACCATCCTTATTAAATTTGATATCGGGCGAAGTGAGCTCTGAGTCGGCGCGTTTCAGCTTACCATTTCCATACAAACCCGTCGAACGCAGCAGCAAACTACCTTCCAGGTTGGTAGTTCCCTGGTGGAACGCGAAAGACTTGCCAGTAGTGCTGATAAACATACTGTCCGCGTTAGGATACCATTTCAATGCATAATCTTTCAAAGCCACAGCCGGGAAGTAGCCTTTACCGATGGTCGCCTCCTTAATGCTCGCTGTTTCTCCGGTAGCCATCAATGAGTCCGCGGTTAGCAACACATTTTTAGCGGGCATTGTGGCCGAGAGGTATTTCAAAATAGCTTTCGAATGCAGGCCGGTGTTGTCCATGGTAAGCGTGTCGGTAAATTTCGCCAGCGCTTTGCCTTCGTATAGTTTCATGTCGGTAACCGGCGGTTTATAATCGAAACCGAGCGAGTTATCGGGCATGCTCTTCAAAATAGTCTGAATGGGCGGGATAATGCCGTTGGAATTGAATGTCCCCTCGAAAATGACGTCGCGCTGGTCGAGGCCGTCCATATCAATCTTCGGAATCTTGAAAAACACTTCCCGCGGGTAAAGCACCGTCCCTCGTTCGGGCTGGTCGAAGTACACAATCATACCGTCGGGCACGACGAGCCTTGGCGATTTTTTAATGCCTTTCTGGATTCCCGACTTGTTTTTCGGGTCGCTGAGATAGAACGTACCACCTTTTTCATACTTCACGTGCCCGCCGACTTCGCCTTTCTGCCCTTTGGCAAACTTGTCGCGGGGTGTAAACGTGATCGAATCGGAGGGTGCCACATTCACGAAAAACTGGTTGTAATCGAATTTAATATTCTGGCCGCGAAACTGGTAGTTGGATGCAACCATTTGCCCATTGAGTGTAAAATTGCGGTTTTTGCCAATGATTACCTTCTTGTCGGACGGGACGGCATATATTTTCAGCGAATCGCTGACGATGAACCTCGAAACGCCCAGTACCGTGAGCATGGTATCGGGCAGGTAAATCGTCGCATTGGCCACTTCGTCGTTAGCTGCAAACTGGCCGCTTACCTGGAAATTGTCATAATCGGCTTTGTCCAGGTTCGCCAGGACGTACATCACGCCCTTTTTGCTCAATGCGTATTCATCGGTTGCTTTGTTGTAGATGAAATAGTCGTCGAGCGCGAGCCTCTGCAACGCATTGCGGATGATCGTCGGATTCTGCTTGAATTTTGTTGCCAGTTCTTCCGGAAGGAAAGACGTCTTTTTGGTCGTCTGCGCGTAATTCGCAGCCATAATCAGCGGCTGGAAGCCAAACTCCTTATTGATCTCCCTGAAACGCTCCTTTTTGAAATAGTCGAAAGATTCGAGGCGGACCGGTACCTCTGTTTTACCATTAATCCGCAAAAATTCCACCTTATCGGTCGGGAAACGCCAGCGCATGGCCTGCGACCAGATGTTCATTTTGTGGTAAGAATCACGGTAGGGAAGCGGACCATAGTCGGTTTTGTCCATCCGGCCGAGCCTTACCAGTCCTTCATCGTCATTGTATTTAAATGTGACGCCCTGATGCGTCAGCGAATCTGCCCCCAGGGGCATTGAATACAACGCAAAATTGGCCGTAAAAACAGAGTCTTTGAGCGCGAAACGCTTGCTACGCACTGTGAATGCAGGTTTCTCCTGGTATTTGACTTTGATGGTCGAGTATTTGTCGTTCAAAGCGGAGCTATACCGGTCCAGACCAATGAGCGAATAGCCGCCCTGGTAATCGATATTCTTGCGGACCTCTTTCAGTTTGGCATCGATATCATTCGAAACGAAGCGCGGATATTGCGCCGGCTGGCCTTTAATGCGCTTGACACCGCGATATTCCACCGTTCCTTTCACTGGCGCTGCCAGGTAGTTGTCCGAATACAGGGTACTGTTTTCGGCAAGCAGTTTAGGATGATTTATATTAAAAGAAAAGGCATCGAGGTCAGCGTAAATGCTCGAATCGCCTGCGGTTTGCCAGGTAAATTTGCCGTTTTTACCCACAAATACCCCATCACGCAGCGAAACACTCCCACTTGCAGGCCCGAAAACGACCGAATCGCCGCCGGCGACCATTGCAAAAGTGGCGTTTTCAAGATCCATCAGCGGCCCTGCGATGACCGGCAAAGGAACAGGTTTCGTAGGTGCGATCACGAAGTTGGAATCCACGGGCGTATCCCAGCCGTCGTTGGCGGCCTGGGTTTCTTTGGCTACGGTTGTGTCGGCTTTGGTGTCGAACCTGTATTTGAAATTCCCACCCAGCAGATACAGCGTGTTGTAATTGCTCGTGTACAATTTGTTGCTTTCGGTGATCGGGAGGTTGGTTTGCAGCACCTTTTGGAAGGTTTTCGCGTCGTATTTTTCGCTAGCGTTGGCCGCTACATCCAGAAAGCCATCAAGCTTATCCGGTGATTTTTTGGCCAGCGCCTGAGTATTTCGGATGAGCAGTGCCAGCAAAGGCCCTCCTTTTTGCCCTTTTGCCACCTGCGTTTTGACAATCCCGATGAATTTCGCCTGCTGCTGTGCATTAATCCCCGACATCCAGACGCTATCGAGCTGGGCCGTCGAGCGGATGAATTGCGGGTTCCGGCTGCCGTCCATGATCTTTCGGAGCTGTGGCATAAACTGCGCGGGATCATCCGACAGTTTGACACCTTGTGCGGTTGCATTTTTTCCGATAAAAGTCAGCAGGTAAAGCAGTATAGCAAAGCGAAATATCTTCATGGTTTGTAGCTGTTAGCTTTCAGCAATTAGCTAATGGACTATTTGATCTTTTCAAAAACAACGGTTGCCCATTGGTTGCGCGTATTGGATCTCAGCTTTTTCAAACCGTTTTCCGCTGCACATTTTTCAATATCGGCCTGATCGGTTTCATAAAACCCGCTGGTGACGAGCCAGCCGCCTGGTTCCAGGTGCTTTACATAGGTCGGAATTTCCGCCAGCAGGATATTCCGGTTGATATTGGCCAATACCCCTCCGAAAATTTTCTCCTCCGGCACATCCTGGATCGTCCCTTGAAACACCTCCGACTCGGCAGCAAGCCCATTCATCGCGAAATTCTCGCGGGTGTTCTCCACGGCCCATTCATCGATATCGAAGCCCAGCAGGTGCGAAGCGCCCAGTTTGTGTGCAAGAATCGCCAGAATCCCTGTTCCGCAGCCTACATCCATGATGGAAAGACGCTCATGAGGCAGACTAAGTTGCTCGTTCATCACAAGCCACGTCGTTTCGTGGTGCCCCGTGCCGAACGACATTTTGGGTTGGATCAGCAAATCATATTTAAAAGAGGGATCGGGCTCGTGAAACGTCGCCCGCACGCGTACCTGGTCACCCACCTCGATCGGCTCGTAGCTTTTTTCCCATTCCTCGTTCCAGTTCCTCCTTTCTAACGATTTCCAGGTTGCGGCTATTGTCGTTAAATCCAGGTATTTGGCCGTTAAATCATGGATTGCCTGCTCGTTAAAATCGGCCTCCTGAATGTAGGCGAGTAATCCTTCGTCGGTTTCGACAAACGATTCAAACCCTGCCTCTCCCAGTTCCGCCATTAATATCTCCGAAAACTCGGGATCCACTTTCAAATCCAGTTCGATGTAATTCATTGTAATTGGTTATTGGTAAAAATTGTGGGTGAAGGTGTTGAAAATTTTCAGGAATGCAAGCGGATGGTTTGTAAGGATTGTTTTAAGCGCTCAACCCATGCTAGGATTTTAAAATTAATACCGGTATTTTTAAGTTTAACTTTAAAATAACGGGCTTAATTCCGAAATATGTTCCCCAGATTCATAGAACCTGCAATCATAGAACTGGTATCAGACACCCCCGCGGTAGCATTGCTCGGCCCCAGGCAGGTTGGCAAAACAACGCTTGTCAAACAGCTAGCTACCCAATTTCCCCATCCCAGCATATACCTGGATCTGGAATCGGATACTGATCTCAATAGATTGCGGGACGCCGAACTGTATCTTGGAGAAAGAGAGGAATCTACGATCATCATCGACGAAATCCAGCGAATGCCCTCACTTTTCCCTTTACTAAGATCATTAATCGATAAAAAGCGTGTTCCGGGCCGATTCGTTTTGCTCGGCTCCGCCTCGCCCGACTTACTCAAAAACAGCTCGGAAACGTTGGCGGGACGCATATCTTACCTGGAATTACACCCGTTAATGCTCGAAGAAGTGAAAGAGCAGGTCTCTTATCGCGACCATTGGTTGCGGGGCGGCTTTCCCGACGTCCTGCAAGCGGCATCCAATAATTCTGCATTTCGGAAGATGGGGGATTTCATTAGTACTTATCTCGAAAGGGACCTGCCGCTGCTGGGCATTCCGGCCAATCCGCGTGATATGCGCTTGCTCATGAACATGCTCGTGAGCGTGCATGGGAGTTTGCTGAATATGTCACAACTGGCCAATTCGCTCAAAATGAGTGTTCCAACGGTTCAAAACTACCTTGGTTATCTGGAAAATGCCTTTTTAATCCGAAGGCTGCAGCCATGGTTTGTGAATATCAGTAAAAGGCTGGTCAAAACACCCAAGCTTTATATCCGTGACAGTGGAATGCTTCATTCGCTGGCCGGAATAACGGATTCCGAAGAGTTGGCGGGGAATATCCTGTTGGGCAATTCGTGGGAAGGTTATGTTATACAGCAAGTAATTGCAGGCTTGCCTTACAACATTCAGCCCTATTTCTACCGCACGCAAGACGGCGCTGAGCTGGATTTGGTATTGGTAAAAGGTAATAATGTCAAAGTAGCGATCGAGATCAAATACACCAACAGCCCGGTATTAAGCAGGGGCAATACACTGGCCCAGGACGACCTTGGTAGCCCACCATTGCTTGTGGTAACGCCGTCTGCCGAGGATTACAACATGCGGGAAAATGTGGTCGTTTGCAGTATTGGGACGTTGGCGGGGCATTTGGAGAGATTCGAAAGATAACTTATTGCCGTTTGTTAGCTGATGAGCAAAGCTCATATCCTGAACGTATGTGTTTGATAATTGACATCTATTTTAAATTTTAAGAACCCAATTATTGTTAAATTTGAGTAAAACCTAAATAGGGAAATATGTACACCGCAGTGAAGGGAACCTATGAAAACGGTGTTCTGACGTTGGAAGAAACACCCCCAACCGCCGAAAAATCGGAGGTGGTCGTTTTGTTTATGAATGATGAGAAACCAATAGCACCGGAAAAGAGGACAAAAGGTGTAAGAATCGGCAGCTTGGTTAAAAAGGGATATCAAATTCCCGACGACTTCAACGCGCCGCTGGATGACTTAAAAGATTATATGTAATGCAGCGATACTTGCTCGATACGCAGGTGCTGATATGGGCGCTCACCTCGCCATCAAGACTATCGGCAGATATTATTAATCTGCTTTCGAGAAATTCGATATTTGTTTCCCATATCAGTCTTTTGGAAATCGCCATTAAGCAGAAGATTGGCAAGCTCCCTGAATTACCGATTTCAGTCAATGACTTGGAAAAGATCATTCTTACGGATGTTTGGGTTGATGCCCTTGTCCACAGCGCACATTCATGCCTACAATGCCATTCCACTACACGAAGCACACCGCGATCCGTTTGATAGACTTATCCTGGCAACCGCCTATTCCGAAAAATACCTGTTGTGTCTGCGGATGGAAACTTCAAGATTTACAATGGCATCATTTCACTCATAGAAGCATAAGAACCTGAATATAAAAAGCCCGGTAACTTCAATTACCGGGCTTTTGCATCGCTATCAAGGCTTCCTCCTCTTCGCGGCCAGATCATGTGCCGTATCGTAATACGAGCGCAGATTCATCCAGTCAAACACATCCGAAATGTTCTCAACGCGGTTGCGCTGCATAATGCGGTCGCGGCGTTGCATTCTTACGAATTTGAAGAGGATATCCGCGAGCTGGTCGGCGGCTTGCGAGAAGTTTTGCGATTTGCGGTTGATCACGTAAATGCCCCGGTTTTCGTAATCACGCATGATCTGCATGATGTAGTCGCCGAAGCCGGAGAGGTCGCTGGTGACGGTTGGGACGCCGCGGACGACGCATTCGAGCGGGGTGTAGCCCCATGGTTCGTAGTAGCTCGGGAACACGCCCAAGTGGCAACCGCGGACGAATTGCCCGTAATCAAGACCAAATAATGGGTTGGTTGAAGCGATGAAGTCGGGGTGATAAACGATTTTGACGCGGTCGCGCTCGTTGTTGACGAGGTTGGCGCGTTTGCAGAAATCGGTAATGCCGTCCTCCTGTTTGAGGTCGTGCGTTACAAATGCCGGCAACTTGTCGGTTTTCCAGCTCTGGATGGTCCGGCGGAGGCGCAGGCGCCAGTATTCGTCCACGAACTCGTTCAGATCGGGCATTTTGTGATCGGCACCCGAAGCGGTGGCAAGGAACAGCTTTTCCCCGACTTCCTTCTCAATGGCGGTACAGGTTTCCTGCAATTCATTCAGCACCGCGCGGGATTGCAGAACATCCGGATTGACCGACGTATAGGGCTGCTTGGTTACAATGAACATCACCACCGTCATGTCCATATTGGCCTGTACCATTTTCCAGTTCAGGCGCGCGAGCGCTTCCAGCGTGAGGTCGTAACCCTTGTTGGAATACTCATACCGACCCGATGTGAAGAAATAGAGCGTCTTGTCGAGATCGAACGAGTAGCTGGGAAAGAAATGCCCCATCACAAATTCGTGAATACGCTCCTTATGCTTCAAGTGCAGGTTCTGAAACTCGTGCACTGCCTGGAACCGCACTACGTTGAGGCCATTCGGGGTGACGAGGTCGGGCATGCGGCCGAGGAACACTTCGCATTCGCGGGCGGTGACGTCACTTACGGTCGTGAGCACATGCGCACTTAATGCGGCCTGGCGTTCGATTGAGCATTGCGCGAGGATACCGTAGTTTTTAGCCTCCTGCTCCCAGTCGAAGAAAGGGAGTTTGTTATAAAAACCCGATACATTCTGCGCCAGGTAACGGCCGAGCATGGTCGCGTGCGTCGTGAACGTCATGGCGATCTTGACATTCTCACGTTTCAGTTCCGGGAGCCCGGTACTTGCCATCCACTCGTGGAATTGTGCCGAGATCTCTTCGCGTTTGGCATTTTCTTCCGCGTATTCTTTCAGAAATATACGTACCAGTTCGCCGAAGCAAAGCGTCTGATTGACAAGATGTTCGACGTTGATCGTCGGGATCCTGTTCTTTTCCCAAAGATTAAATTTAATCGCATCGAGCTGGCCCATAATGCTGTCCACATCGAACAGCACCACCCGGGGCTTCCCGGTTACGAGCCAGTAGCCATAATACACCGCGAAGCCCATATCACGCATTCGCTTGACGACGCGCCCTGCCGGGGAATCGTCGAGATCGTGAATCATTTCAAATTCGGAAGACGCTTTCTTTTCGAAATAAGGCCCAAGGAGAAAATAGTTCTCTTCCCATTTCTCAACCATGGCGGGCACCTTGGTCCTTATTACGGTATATATCCCTCCAACTTGATTACAAACCTCCCATGCAACTTCGAACAGGACGTTTTTCTTAGTGGTTTTGACAAATGGTTCCAATCAGGGTACAGTTTAAGCGTTACTAGGGTATTTAAAGGGATTCTGCTTCCGGTTATGTCACAAAAATCCTTGTTATTACACAATAAATATGCAGAAAAATAATTCAGAATTACAACACTTGAATGTTTGCGCACACAAC
>DATMSL010001005.1:0-3441 GCA_035565435.1 Dyadobacter sp.
AGCATTATTTGCTGGTTTGGCTGCGTTGGGAAGCATCCCCGCGATAGCCCAATCACCCATCACATTCAATGCCCGTGGTCTGGTAGTAGCGTCTGATGCCGATCTGGCGGCTTCCGCATTGGTTGATGGTAAGCTATTAAGAGACAACACATCGAAAGACCAGCTTACCACTATTAAATTCCCAATCGAAAGGGGGAGTAAAGGCCTGGGAAGTGCGCTGGTATCGAATTCAGCGCTGGGATACTCCAAAACGCTGGCTGTATCACCGACCGGAACGCTTGCATTCGTGCTGGAAAACCGGATCAGGCCAGAAGATGGTGTAGGGGAATACAAAGACATTTCAAAGGAGTTTCCGGTAGGTGAGAAACTGTTTGTAGTCGATATCAGCAACCTGGCGGCGCCGAAAGCAAAATTCGGTTTTCCAGTTGGTAAAAAGCCTACCTCTATCGATGTTAACAAAAACGAACTCATCCTGTCTACCAGCGACACCGGCAAAGAGCTCGTATTTATCGAAGCAGGACCGGACGGTAAACCTGCACGTTTCCTGAACCTGCCGGCGGCATTGGATACGACCAACCGCATTGTCGATATTTCATGGCATCCGTCGGGCGATTTCATCGCATTCACGCTCGATAATTCCAATGAAGTAGGCTTGTACAAAGTGATCCGCGAAGCAGGAAAGCTGAAAAACGTAGAAATGGTAGGCAAGCCGGTGAAAGTGGGCGTAGATCCTTCTTTTGGAAGATTTACAGCTGACGGCAAGCATTACCTGGTCCTGGACGCCAAAGGCCCGCAGGGTAAAGGCGCTGGCGAAGGTGAAGTTTTTGTGGTTGACTTCTCAATGGATGGTGCGGTTGAGCACAAAGTGGCCGGCCAGGCACCAGTTGGGTTAAATACCGGTTCATTTGCGTTGAGCCCTGATGGTACTTTGCTCGTAACGGCCAATGCGGGGAAGAGCGGTTCGCCGTGGGCAGAAGCAGGGGCAGGTACGGGCGCGTCGCTATCATTATATAAGGTGGCTGCCACCGGTGCATTGACCAAAGTTGCGGACTATCCATTCGACGGGATCTATCCTCAGAGTGTCGCTTTCGATAAAGATGGCTCTAATCTCGCGGTATCCGTGTTTGAATATCTGGAATACGGCAGCGGCAATGGCGGTGTGGAGTTCTGGTCGGTGACCAAGGGCGATACCCCGGCATTGAAAAAGCAGGGCGCGAAAGTGAGCGTTGCCAAAGGTGCGCACACCTTGCGTGTGATCCCCTGATCATAGGAAATCCCGTATTTTAATAGGCAGGCCGGTTTGTTACCGGCCTGTTTTGTTTGCATTTAGTTTGCCCAAGGATGCTAAATCGACCCGATTTTTGTAATTTTGCGGTCTCATTCATAAATAATCAATTTACAGATGATTACGGTTCAGAACGTATCGCTGCGATACGGTAAAAGGGTATTGTTCGACGAAGTAAATATAAAGTTTGTCCCTGGTAACTGCTATGGCGTGATCGGCGCTAATGGGGCCGGGAAATCCACTTTTTTGAAGATTCTTTCAGGCGAAATAGAGCCGCAGACGGGTAATGTAAGCATGAATCCGGGCGAGCGAATGACGTTTTTGAAACAGGACCAGTTCGAGTTCGATGCGTACACCGTCATGGATACGGTGATTCTCGGACATGAACGTCTTTATAAAGTAATGAAGGAGCGTGAAGCCATTTACGCGAAAGAGGACTTCACTGATGAGGATGGTGAAAAAGCAGCCGACCTTGAAGCAGAATTCGCTGATTTGAATGGATGGGAAGCCGAAACTGAAGCTGCCCAGCTTTTGAGCGGCCTGGGTTTAGGCGAAGACCTGCACCATTCATTAATGGGAGATCTGAATGCGAACGATAAAGTGCGTGTCCTGCTCGCACAAGCGCTGTTCGGTAACCCGGATGTGCTCCTGCTCGATGAGCCTACCAACAACCTTGACGTTGAAACGGTATTGTGGCTCGAAAACTTCCTCGCAGATTTCAAAAACACGGTCATCGTGGTTTCCCACGACCGTCACTTCCTCGACGAAGTTTGTACGCATGTAGTGGACATCGATTTCAGCAAAGTCCAATTGTTCTCCGGTAACTATTCATTCTGGTACCAATCCAGCCAGCTGGCATTGAAACAGCGCCAGGATGCCAACAAGAAGGCGGAAGACAAGCGTAAAGAATTGGAGGACTTTATCCGTCGTTTCAGCGCAAATGCTTCCAAGTCGAAGCAGGCTACTTCCCGTGCCAAATTGCTGGAAAAACTGACGGTTGACGATATTAAGCCGTCGTCCCGTAAATATCCTTACATCGCATTCAAGTCCGAGCGCGAGGTAGGCGACCAGATTTTGCGTGTAGAAGGGCTCTCCAAAACTGCCGAGGACGGAACCAAGCTGTTCGATAACATCAGCTTTACAGTCAATAAAGGTGATAAAATTGCATTTGTTAGCCGGAATGTATTGGCGATCAGTGCATTGTTTGATATCGTAAGTGAAGTGGATAAAGCCGATAAAGGCGACTTTACCTGGGGTGTTACCATCACCAAATCCTACTTCCCGAAAGATCCGGGACAGTTCTTCGATGTGGATCTGAACCTGGTCGACTGGCTGCGTCAGTATTCCGACGAGAAGGACGAGAGCTTTATCCGTGGCTTCCTGGGCCGGATGCTTTTCTCAGGCGAGGAGTCGTTGAAGAAGGCGAAAGTACTTTCCGGAGGTGAAAAAGTACGTTGTATGCTCTCGCGCACGATGCTCTCCGGGGCGAATGCACTCGTACTCGATGACCCAACCAACCACCTTGACCTCGAATCGATCACCGCGTTGAACAATGGGCTGATCGACTTCACAGGATGTCTGCTGTTCTACTCCCACGACCACCAGTTTGTAGAAACCGTTGCGAATCGCATTATCGAGATCGGGCCAAAAGGAATCCTCGACAAGTTGATGACTTACGACGAGTTCCTGACGGATGAAACCGTGAAACAGCAGCGCCAGAAACTGTATTGATTTCAGGTTAGATTATAAAAGCACAGCCTCGTTTCAGTTTTGAAACGGGGCTGTGCTTTTATAAGTTATTTGGCGAGCCTAAAAAATCGAGAGCTGTTTCTCCGTCTTTTTTGTTAATACCGCATAGGAACTGGGCTTTATACCCCGCAAATAAGGTACCATGCCGAGGATCGCAAATTTGATTTTGGTAATGTAATAGGCGGAATTCTTCTTTTTAAACATGAGCTGTAAGACCTCATCGTCATACAGGTAGTTGATATCCCTGATCACTTCAAAGTTCTCAGATTTCAACAAAAACCTGAATAACGACGGCGTATAAATGTTGATATGGCCGTAGGAGAGGAAGTGCTCCAATTTCCTGTCCACATAAAAGGAAAAGTCTATCGGCACCTCAAAAATCTGGTATTTCGACACTCGTTTAATTT
>DATMSL010001006.1:0-19353 GCA_035565435.1 Dyadobacter sp.
AAAGCTCAGAGACCGCTTCGTCAACACGATCCTCCTGGAAAGCTCCGATTACCACGGCAACGAAAACTCATTTACATACATCTGCTGCGATCCTATTGCTTCTTTCAAACTGAACAATAGCACTGTAACCCAGAAGTTTCCCGACGGTTCCGACGTCAATTTCGACCTAACCAACCGGAAGGATGCAGTGCAGGCTTTGTACGGATTTGCGCAAAGCTTTAAATCCGAGAAGAGCACGTTTCCCTTCATCACCAACGGCCTCTTTGGGCATATGACCTACGACGCGGTGACCTATTTCGAGGACATTGAAATACAACCGACCAACCCGGAGACCGAAATTGATCAGATATTTTACCAGGTTTACCGATACGTCATCGCCATCAACCACTTCAAAAACGAACTTTACATTTTTGAACACCAATACGGCGACGAGACAACAGCAGAAGGCGGTATCGATCAGATCGAGGTGCTGATTAAAAACCGGAACTTTCCGCAGTACGGTTTCACCATAACAGCCGACGAAACTTCCAACGTTACCGATGACGAAATGCGGAAAGTGATCCAGAGAGGAATCGATCACTGCCTCCGCGGAGATGTGTTCCAGATCGTGCCATCCCGTCGTTTCAGCCGCAAATTCCAGGGCGACGAGTTCAATGTCTACCGCGCATTGCGTTCGATCAATCCCTCGCCTTACCTCTTCTATTTCGATTACGGCAATTACAAAATCTTCGGATCATCTCCCGAAAAACAGATATTCATCAAAAATGGCCAGGCCGAAATCCACCCTATTGCAGGCACATTCCGCCGCACCGGCGACGACCAGGCTGATGCGGAAGCCGCACAAGACCTGCTTAACGACCCCAAAGAGACCGCTGAGCACGTGATGTTGGTGGATCTGGCACGGAATGACCTGAGCCGCAGCTGCGACGCCGTAAAAGTGACGAATTACAAGGAAGTGCAATACTATTCGCACGTGATCCACCTCGTTTCGAAGGTAGTAGGCAAAATGAACAAGGATGTGAACCCGCTTCAACTCGTGGCCGACACGTTCCCTGCCGGCACATTGTCGGGCGCACCCAAGCACAATGCGATGAAACTCATTGATCAGATGGAGTCCAGCAACCGCAGCATTTATGGCGGAGCCATCGGTTTTATGGATTTCAACGGTGATTTCAACCACGCGATTGCAATCCGGACTTTCCTAGCCAAAGACAATACCCTTTTTTTCCGCGCAGGAATGGGCGTAGTGGCGAAGTCGAATGTGGAAAGTGAATTGCAGGAAATCAACAGCAAGCTGGCCGCGTTACGCCAGGCCATTAAGGTAGCAGAAGAACTCTAAGAGGAAAAGCCATGTCGCAGATCAAAATATATGGCCTCAAATCTTCGCTGTACGCGATCCGGGAGCAATTGTCCGACACATTGCATTGCTGCATTGTAGAAGCCTTCCAATATCCGCAAAACAAGCGGGCACACCGGTTCTTTTACCTCGATGACGGGGATTTCTTTTACCCGGAAGGCCGAAGCGAGCGCTATACCATCATTGAAATAGCATTGTTTGAAGGCCGGTCGATCGAAGCGAAGAAGCAGTTATACCGGCTGATCTTTCAGAAATTCGAAGAAAAGCTCGGTATCACGCCGAACGATCTGGAAATCACGCTCACCGAAACGCCTCCGCACAATTGGGGCATTCGCGGGAAAGCAGGGGACGAGTTGGTCCTGGATTATAAAATTGCCGTTTAAAACGATTTGAAATCACCGTCACAATGAAAATATTAGTTCTCGACAATTACGATTCTTTCACCTACAACCTCGTGTACATCCTCCGCGAGCTGCACGACCAGGTGGACATTTACCGGAACGATAAGATCGCGCTGGAAGACGTCGGAAATTACGACAAGATCCTTCTTTCGCCCGGTCCCGGTATTCCTTCCGAAGCTGGCATTATGCACGACGTAATCCGTGAATACGGGGCTTCCAAAAGCATTCTCGGCATTTGCCTCGGACATCAGGGAATTGGCGAGGTTTACGGCGCCGAGTTGGAGAATATGACCGACGTGCTGCACGGTATCGCCGACACGGCCATCGTTACCGACGCCAGCGAGCGCATTTTCAAAGGCCTGCCTACCCATATCAAAGTCGGACGGTACCATTCCTGGACGGTCATTCCGGAAACATTCACTGACGACCTTACCATCACTGCCGTAGACGAAAAAGGCCGTGTAATGGGGCTTTCACACAAAAAATACGACGTGAAAGGGCTCCAATTCCACCCAGAGTCTGTTTTAACGGAGCATGGTAAGGAAATGCTGCAAAACTGGTTGCAAATCTGACCTCCGCATTTGAACTAACACCACCATACCCGACGATATTAGCAATTAAAAACTGTCATGAAACACATTCTTAGCCATCTTTTTGAATACAAAGTCCTCGACAAATCGCAAGCCAAAGACGTTCTGATGGGAATTGGTACCGGCAAGTATTCCAATTCCGAAATTGCTTCATTTTTAACAACTTATGCCATGCGCAGCATTACCGTCGAAGAGCTGGAAGGCTTCCGTGACGGCTTGCTTGAACTCTGCCTTTCGGTGGATTTGTCGGCATATGACCCCATCGACGTCTGCGGAACGGGGGGCGATGGCAAGGACACTTTCAATATTTCGACGTTATCGTGTTTTGTGGTGGCAGGAGCTGGTCAAAGGGTAGCGAAGCATGGTAATCATGGCGTTTCGTCCATGTGCGGGTCGTCTACAGTGCTGGAATACCTCGGGGCGAAGTTTACCAACGACAAAGATTACCTGGAACGGAAGATCGATCAAGCGGGTGTATGCTTTTTACACGCTCCTCTTTTCCACCCTGCCATGAAGAATGTGGCGCCGGTGCGGAAGGAATTAGGCGTGAAAACGTTCTTCAACATGCTGGGTCCGATGGTGAATCCGGTATCGCCTAAAAAACAGCTTGTGGGCGTATTTAGTCTTGAATTAGCGCGTCTTTTTGCTTATCTTTACCAACAAACGGATAAGCAATTTCTGGTTCTTCACGCATTAGACGGCTACGACGAAGTGTCATTGACAGGTGCTTTTAAGATTATCACCGCTCATTCCGAGCAAGTTCTTACCCCCTCTCATCTAGGGCTTCAAACCCTGCGCGCCGACGATTTATCAGGCGGTGTTACGGTTGAAGAGTCCGCCCGGATTTTTATGGATGTTTTGAACGACACGGCAACGCCTTCGCAAAAACAGGCGGTGCTGGCCAATGCGGCGATGGCGCTCTATTGTGCCAATCCGGCGTTGTCGCTGACCGACGCTGTGGAAACAGCCCGGGAGTCGCTCGAAAGCAAGAAAGCATTGGCCGCTTTCAAAAAATTGATCGAAGAATAGTTAGCGGGAAAGCATTTCTCCCTTTTTATAATTGCAGTTACAGCATTTTTAGATGAATATTTTAGAAAAAATTATCGCCCGCAAGCAGGAAGAAATCAGCGAATCGAAAAAGCAGCGGTCCATTTCCGATCTGGAAAGGGAACCATTGTTCCCGCGCCCGACTGCTTCACTCGCAGCGGCGCTAAGGTCATCTACTTCACCCCGCATTATCTCGGAATTCAAACGAAAATCTCCTTCAAAAGGCATCATCAATGCCAACGTGCGGCCCGAAATCGTGACGAAGGATTATGTGGATTCAGGCGCTGTAGGACTTTCGGTACTCACCGATATCGACTTTTTCGGTGGCTCATTTGCCGATTTCCTGGCAGCGCGGGAAGCCAATCCGCAGATTCCGATGCTGAGAAAAGATTTCATAATGGACGAATATCAGCTTTTCGAAGCCAAAGCCATCGGCGCGGACGTGATATTGCTCATTGCAGCATGCCTTACGCCTTCGGAAATCGCTCATTTGAGCCGCAGGGCACACGATCTCGGGCTGGAAGTACTGCTGGAAGTCCATAATGCAGAAGAGCTGGCTGTGAGCACAGGCGAACATATCGATATCGTCGGCGTGAACAACCGTAACCTGAAAACTTTTGAGACCTCCATCGAAACCTCGATCGAGCTCAGCGAGCTCATCCCGGAGCAGTTTGTGAAGATTTCAGAAAGTGGTTTGAAAGACGCCGAAACCATTGTGAAGCTGTTCCAACACGGCTATAAAGGCTTTTTGATAGGAGAGACATTTATGAAAACTGCGAACCCCGGCGCCGCACTGGCAGGTTTGCAACAAGAATTAACTCAACATAGCAATTTAAATCCTCTGGTTCTATGAAAATTAAAGTTTGCGGATTGCGCCAGCAAGGCAACATTGAGCAGGTTGTAGCCTTACAGCCCAATTTTATAGGGTTTATTTTCTATGAAAAATCACCCCGCTTTGTGGGCGAGGAACTGAATGAGGAATACATCCGCAGCATTCCTCAGAGCATCAAAAAAGTAGGTGTATTCGTGAATGCAAACCCCGGCCATATCCTGAATATGGTCAAAAAATACGACCTGCAATATGTGCAGCTGCACGGCAACGAAATGCCCGACATCTGCCGTAGCATCCGCCAGAAAGGGGTAAGCGTGATCAAGGCATTCTCGATCGACGAGAAGTTCAACTTTGCCATGCTGAACAACTACAAATCGTTTTGCGACCTGTTTTTGTTCGATACAAAAGGCGAAAATCCGGGCGGCAACGGTACAGCATTCGACTGGAAACTGCTGAGCAAATACGATAATGAAAAGCCTTTTCTCCTCAGCGGCGGCATCGGGCTCGACAATATCGAAGAGATCATCACCTTATCCCAGACACTCCCCATTTATGGCATCGACGTCAACAGCAAGTTTGAAACCGAGCCGGGCGTGAAGGACATCGCCAAGCTGGAAGAGTTATTTAGTTTAGTTCGCGTAAAAGAACAAGAAGAAGCGGAAGCTTAATTTTTATGGAATCAATTGCAGAAAAGAAGTCGTATCAGGTAAATGACCGCGGTTACTATGGAACCTTTGGAGGCGCATTCATTCCTGAAATGCTATATCCGAATGTCGAAGAACTGCGTGAAAACTACCTGCAAGTAATCGCAGACCCTTCTTTTCAAAAGGAATTCAACGATTTACTACGCCATTACGTAGGCCGCCCAACACCGCTTTACCCCGCCCACCGGCTTTCGGAAAAATATAACACCAATATTTTCCTCAAAAGGGAAGACCTCTGCCACACCGGCGCGCACAAGGTGAACAACACCATCGGGCAGATCCTGATGGCGCAGCGCCTGGGCAAAAAACGCATTGTAGCCGAAACCGGCGCAGGCCAGCACGGCGTAGCAACCGCTACCGTGTGCGCATTGATGAACCTCGAATGCGTCGTGTACATGGGCGAGCTCGACATCGAGCGCCAGGCGCCTAACGTGGCGCGCATGAAAATGCTCGGCGCGGAAGTACGCCCGGCCACATGCGGGTCGCGTACGCTGAAAGACGCCACCAACGAGGCCATGCGCCACTGGATCAACAACCCGGTCGATACGCATTACATTATCGGCTCCGTGGTGGGCCCGCACCCTTACCCCGACATGGTAGCACGCTTCCAGTCGGTTATTTCGGAGGAAATCCGTTGGCAGCTCAAAGAACACACCGGCAAGGAAACACCTGATTATGTGGTGGCTTGCGTAGGCGGCGGCAGCAATGCCGCAGGCGCGTTTTACCACTTCCTCGACGAAGAAAACGTCAAACTTGTGGCTGTGGAAGCGGCAGGGCTGGGGCTCACTTCGGGCCATTCGGCTGCAACGGTCGCATTGGGTAAGCCTGGTGTACTCCACGGAAGCCGTACCATCCTGATGCAAACCGAAGACGGTCAGGTCGTGGAACCATTTTCTATCTCTGCGGGGTTGGATTACCCGGGTATCGGCCCTCAGCACGCATGGCTTGCCGCCAGCGGCCGCGGAACGTTCCTTTCGGCCACCGACGATGAAGCGGTGCAGGCAGCATTCGAACTCACGCGCCTGGAAGGCATTATCCCCGCATTGGAATCGTCGCACGCACTGTCCGTTTTGGGCCATCTGGGCGCTTCGGAGAACGAAACGGTGGTATTGAACCTCTCGGGCCGCGGCGACAAGGATATGGGTACTTATATGAAATACATCGATTAATTCTCACCTCAATATAACATCACATGGCTACATTGACATTGCCAGAGGTTTTCGATCTCCGATTGAAGATCCAGGAACTGGAAGCAAAGGTAAACTCAGGTGAACTGTCGCTCTTCGAACGTTGCGATATGGAAGACGAGATCCTTGAAATGAAAGAAAAACTGGGCGAGTTCGATCGCCTGAAATTCAGCGATGAAGGCGAATGTCTCAATTGCTCAGCCTAGTCCCGGATCACCATAAATCCATACCACATATGCAGAGATTTAAACTCTTTTTGCTTGCTTCCATGGTCCTTTTCAGCACCATGTCATTTGTTTCACCTTCAAATCCACCTAAAAAAATGCTGCGCCACGTTGTTCTTTTCAAATTCAAAGATTCTGCAACACCAGCGCAAGTAAAGGAAGTGGAAGATGCTTTCCGCAAGCTCCCTTCGAAAATCAAAGAGGTGAAAGGATTTGAATGGGGTACCAACAACAGCCCCGAAGGTTTGGCACAAGGATTCACACACGTGTTTTTCGTGAGCTTCGACAGCGAAGCCGGACGTGAAGTGTACCTGCCGCACCCGGAGCACAAGGCATTTGTAAAAGTCCTGGAACCGCACCTGGACAAAGTATTGGTTGTTGACTACTGGACACAAGAATGAACCGCATTGTAAGTCTTTTTCAGAATTTTAATAAAAATGCCGACGGCCAGGGCTTGCTGAACGTGTACTTCACGGCTGGCTTCCCGGAGCTGAACGATACCACCCGCGTATTGCGTGCATTGCAGGAAGGCGGCGCTGACCTGGTGGAGATAGGAATGCCCTATTCCGATCCTGTGGCCGACGGCGAGACCATCCAGCAGAGCAATGACCGCGCGCTGGAAAACGGCATGTCCGTACGCATTTTGTTCGATCAGCTGCAAGGTATGCGGGAGACGATCAATGTGCCGGTGCTGCTCATGGGTTATATCAACCCGGTGCTGCAATATGGTATCGAGGAGTTTTGTGCCAAATGCGCCGAAGTAGGCGTGGACGGGCTCATTCTGCCCGATATGCCGATGGACGTGTATCTGGATGAATACAAATCCGTATTCGACGCGCACGGGTTGCTGAATATCTTCCTGGTAACTCCGCAAACTTCGGAAGCGCGCATTCGCCAGATCGACGAGGTGAGCGAAGGTTTTATCTACACGGTTTCCTCGGCAAGCGTTACCGGCTCGAAATCCGGCGTGAGTGGAGATATGGAAGCGTACTTCGAAAAACTCGACGCGTTGAACCTGCGCAATCCGCGACTGATCGGTTTTGGTATCAAAGATCACGACACATTCGTGAAGGCTTCCAGCCACGCCGCCGGCGCGATCATTGGAAGCGCGTTCATCCGCGTGTTGCAGCAAAGTACCGACCTTGAAAACGATATTAAGGCGTTTGTAAGAGAGGTAAAAAATTCTTCGGAGGCAATTCCGGCATAATTCGCTGCAGAGCGGCCGATTTTGTTTTTCTTCAGGCATTAATTTTGTACAAACAACCTGGTAACGGGTTGTTTGTTTTTTTATATACCAATGCTGCCTATGAAAGCCTCTTTTTTGCCCCTCATCATCCTCATATGCAGTGTATATACGCCTGTATTCGCACAATTCAATTTTGACATCGAAGGCGGGCTGATATTAGGCACCACTTACAATAAAGTACAAATTCCTAGCCGAAACGGTACGCGCGTGAATCTTCCAGAGCAGCTCGACCTGGATCGGAGTGCGTTTTATCGCATTCGTGCCGGGTACCGGATCGGCAACCGCCACAACATCTCCGCATTGTTCGCGCCGCTGACGATCCACTACCGCGGGGCGCTCTCGCAGAACACCAATTTTAACAATCACAACTTTCTATCGGGACAACCGCTCAATGTCGACTACCGGTTCAACTCGTACCGGCTTACCTATCGCTACGATTTTCTGGCGAATGGAAAGTGGAGGGTAGGGGCAGGGCTCACCGCCAAGATCCGCGACGCCAACGTCCGGTTCAAGAGCGAGTACGCCGATACGCATTATGACAACCTGGGTTTTGTGCCGCTCATTAATTTCTATGCTTCCTGGAAACCCGCCTACCACTGGGCCGTCATCCTCGAAGGCGACGCGCTCGCTGCGAAACAGGGACGTGCCGAAGACATCTTCGGTGGTATTGCTTACAACTTCAACAATACGATCGCGATCAAGCTCGGGTACCGCGTGCTCGAAGGTGGCGCGGATAATGACAAAATTTACAATTTCAACTGGATCAACTATGCTTCGGCCGGTTTGCTGATTACGCTCTGATCAGCTAGCGACCGTTTTCGATGTGCAGCACGGGTGTGAAACATCCGGTGAGACAATGCTAGGATTTCTAGATATTTTATGGGTAAAACCGCAGGAAATCGCTATATTTCTTTGTTTTTAGAAACCGTTTTCCGGTAGGTATGCGCGTTCGTAATTTTTGAAGGCGGTATCCGTTATAAAAACTTCACAGTTATACCTAGACCACTATGGCTCCTTTCACTACCTCAATGGAAGGCCTGTTGCTACGCATTCAGGAATACCGTCAGAAATATTACCAGAACCAGTTACTTAAAGGCGCGATCTTTTCGATCGGTCTGCTGCTGACTGTCTTTTTGTTTTTCAATACGATTGAATATTTCGGGCGGTTCAGCTCGGTGGTGCGCGGGATGCTGTTTTTCGGCTTCCTGGCGGTGCTGGTGTTTTCGTTTGTGCAATGGGTTATTCAGCCATTGATCCATTTGTACGGATTGAGAAAACCGCTTTCCGATGAGCAGGCCGCGTTGCAGATAGGCCAGTATTTCCCTGAGGTAGGAGATAAACTGGTGAATACATTACAACTTCGAAATCTCACAGGCACACAATCGGACCTGATCGATGCGAGTATCCGGCAGAAGTCGAGCCAGTTGCTGATCGTCCGCTTTTCGGATGCTATCCGTTTTAATGAGAATAAAAAAAGGCTGAAATATGCGGTGTACCCGCTGGCCGCCATTGCGGTGATTCTGCTTTTCAATCCTTCCTTTTTCTCTTCGAGTTCGGACCGCATTATCCATTTCCAAAAGAATTACACTTACGCGCCATTCTCTTTTGAATTACAAAACAAGAGCCTGAAAGCTTTTAGAAATGAGGATTTTACATTAAAACTAAAACTGCAGGGCGAAGCATTGCCATCCGCCGTTTACCTGGTGCAGAATGGTACCCGCTTCAAACTGACGCAGGAAAGCGCCAAAGACTTTTCCTACACTTTCAAAAACCTGCAACGCGACGTCGCATTCTCATTTGATGCTGCCGGCTATGCTTCCGAGGAATACCGCATTGTAATAAGCGAACGGCCATCGCTGCTGTCGTTTGATGTGAACCTTCATTATCCTGCGTATCTCAACAAACCTTCGGAAGGGCTGAATAATGTAGGGAACCTCTCGGTACCGGAAGGCACGACGATTGAATGGAATTTTCATACCAATTCTACCAAAGCATTAGCCATTAAGTTCGAAAACGACTCGGCATTGTACACCGCGAAAGAGAGCAACGGCGACCATTTCGAGATCCGCAAAACGGTTCGGAAGTCGGCTCAATACCAGGTGAATCTGAAAAATGATCAGACGTCGAATTCGGACAAGATCGGCTATTTCATCAATGTCATTCCCGACAAATACCCGGTGATGAACCTGGAAAATTTCCAGGATACTACATTATATAACTACCTCGTGCTAGGTGGTTCGATCAGCGACGATTACGGATTTTCACAGTTGCGGATGTTCTATTCTGTTAAAAGAGCCAATGAGGACAAGCCTACGGCGGCGAAGAGCATTCCTATCCCATTTAATAAAACCGTCAATACCCAGAGCTTCTTCTTCCAATGGTATGTAGATAGCCTCAAACTCGCTCCGGGTGACAAGATCGAGTATTATGCTCAGGTTTGGGATAATGACGGGGTAAATGGCGCGAAAAGCGCCCGCTCGCGGCCGATTCAGTTCACCGTACCGTCCAAAGATCAACTTGAAGCTGAGGTACGCAAATCGGAGCAGGAAACCGAGAACCAGATGCAGTCTGCTATGAAAAAAGCGCAGAGTTTGCAAAAAGACATCGAAAACCTGGATAATAAGCTTAAAAGCAACAAGGAGCTCGATTTTAAAGAGCAGAAACAGATCGAGGAAGTGCTTCGGAAACGCGAGGAGCTGATGAAGGAATTGGAAGCATTGAAGGAAAAGCATCAGGATACAAATGAAAAATCCAGGCAATTCAACCAGCAAAGCCCCGAATTGCAGGCGAAAATAGAGCAGTTGCAGAAGCTGATGAACGATCTGATGGACGAGGATACCGAGAAGCTGTATAAAGAGCTCAAAAAGCTTTTGGAACAAAAACAGAGCGAGCGGATGTCTACCATGCTTGAGAAACTCCGCAACAAAGAGAATAACCTCGAAAAAGAACTCGAACGGACCATGAAGCTCTTCAAGCAAATGCAGATGGAGCAGAAAATGGAAAACTTGTCTGAAAAGCTGAACGATTTGGCCGATAAGGAAGAGGATCTTGCGGAGAAATCAGAGCAAAACGACAAGAACAAAAATTCCGAGGATAAGCAGGGTAAGAATGAAGACTTGAAAAAAGAGCAGGAGAAAATCCAGGACGACTTCAAAAAAGCGCAGGAGAACAGCAAGGAGATTGAGGAAATGAGCAAGGAGCTGGAACAGGAGCTCGACATGCAGAAAGAGGAGCAAAAAAACGCTTCTGAGCAGATGGAACAGAGCAAGCAGCAGCTCAGCAAGCAACAGAACCAGAAAGCGTCTCAGTCGCAAAAAAATGCGGCAAAGTCGATGAAGAAAATGGCGCAGTCGATGCAGGAACAAATGGAATCGGCGGAAATGGAGCAAATGCAGGAAAACCTCGATGCATTGCGCGACATTTTAGAAAATCTGATCACATTGTCCTTCGACCAGGAGACCTTAATGAAAGATTTCCGCGGCGTGAGCCTGCAAGATCCACGTTTTGTAAAACTTGGCCAGCAACAACTGAAATTGAAAGATGACGCGAAGGTCGTGGAGGACAGCCTGTACGCATTGGCCAGCCGCGTAGTGCAGATCCAGTCGTTCATCACCCGCGAACTGAACGATATGAAGTCGTATATGAACGAGAGCGTAAAGAGCATCAAGGACCGGCAGATTAATGTCGCCACTTCTAAGCAGCAGTTCGCGATGACCTCCATGAATAACCTGGCGTTAATGTTGAGCGACGTCTTTAACCAGATGCAGCAGCAAATGGCAATGGCTATGCCTGGTGCGGGCAAAGGGAAAAAGGGCAAACAAAAGGGTGAGCAACCGGGTATGGGCGAAATGCAGGAGAAACTGAACGGACAGATCAAACAGCTCGGCCAGGGTAAGGAAGGACAGGGCAACCAGTCGGAACAACTCGCGAGAATGGCCGCACAGCAAGCTGCGATCCGCAAGATGATCCAGGACCTGATGGAGCAGCAAAAAGGCACTAAGCAGGGCCAGCAAATGGGCAAGGAATTGCAGGACATCGCCGATAAAATGGACGAGACCGAAACCGACCTCGTGAATAAGCGCGTAACGCCTGAGCTCATCAAACGCAACCAGGAGATTACGACACGCCTGCTGGAATCCGAAAAGGCGATGAAAGAGCAGGACGAGGACGAACAACGCAAAGCACAGGCCGCCAAGCAGCTGCCTAAACAGCCGCCCGCAGCATTTGAAAAATACATACGCGAGAAAGAGAAGCAAACCGAACTGCTTCGTACGATACCGCCCACATTCTCACCATTCTACAAACGCGAAGTGGACAACTACTTCCGTAAATACCAAGCCAAGAACTGATCATACACCCATTTTGTTGGGCTAGGGTAGGGGATAGCGTTAACTCTTTTTAACAGGGGTTTACAGACGCTATCCCTTGTTTTTCATGTTCTTAATGACAGACTTCGTAAGTTTGTAAATTATTTACGATCAAATATTTAAATATCATGCACCCGGCGCCACTTGACCAGGCGATGATGTATGACTATCAAACATGGTAAGTTTCTTCTCGGAAGACATTGATTTTAAGGTAGTTAATCCGTTAAAAACAAAAAAGTGGCTCAAAAACGCCTCAATTTCAGAAGGTTATGAGCTATCTCAATTGAATTATGTGTTCTGTACGGACGAATACCTTTTGGAAATCAATAAGCAGTATCTCGACCACGACTATTTCACTGACATCATTACGTTTGACAATAGTGAGGAAGACAATCAATTGGAGGGGGATATTTATATCAGTGTAGACAGGGTACGTGAAAATGCAGCAACGTTCCACACCGATTTTGACACAGAAATGCGCCGTGTGCTCATTCACGGGTTGCTCCACCTCGCGGGTCATGATGACACGAGTGAAGCGCTTAAAACGGCCATGAGGGCTAAAGAAGATGAGTATCTTAGGGTGTTCTAGTTAAATTTCCACGTGGAACACTTTAATTAAAGTGGTTTAACAAGTGAGTAATAATATGTTTCAGGAATATGATGTGATCGTGGTAGGCGCAGGCCATGCCGGATGCGAAGCCGCCGCTGCCGCAGCGACGATGGGTTCCTCCGTGCTGCTGATCACAATGAATATGCACACCATCGCACAGATGTCATGCAACCCCGCCATGGGGGGCGTCGCGAAAGGCCAGATCGTCCGCGAGATCGACGCACTCGGTGGGCAGTCGGGCATCGTCTCCGACAAAACGATGATCCAGTTCCGAATGCTGAACCTTTCCAAAGGTCCGGCCATGTGGAGCCCGCGTTGCCAAAGCGACCGGGTAAGATTTGCGGAGGAATGGCGGTCCATTCTGGAGAACAACCCTAACGTCGACTTCTGGCAGGATACTGCGAAGAACATCATTGTCGAGGATGGCAAAGCTTGCGGGGTAGTAACAAGCCTGGGCATTGAAATCCGCTCGAAGGCTGTTGTGCTAACCAATGGTACCTTCCTGAATGGACTCATCCATATCGGCGAAAAGAACTTTGGCGGCGGACGAACCGGAGAGAAATCAGCGACTGGTTTGACAGAGCAATTGGTAACCCTTGGCTTCGAAGCAGGGCGCATGAAAACCGGCACGCCCCCGCGTGTGGACGGCCGCTCGCTCGACTATTCGAAAATGGAGGAGCAACCCGGCGACGAAAATCCAGCCAAGTTCTCCTACACCGATACCCAGCCCCTCGCCAAACAACGCAGTTGCTGGATCACCTACACCAATCAGGAAGTACACGATGTGCTGAAAACCGGTTTTGAAAAATCGCCGATGTTTTCTGGCCGCATTAAGGGACTTGGTCCGCGTTACTGCCCGTCGGTGGAGGACAAGATCAACCGCTTTGCCGATAAGGACCGTCACCAGATTTTCGTCGAACCGGAAGGGTGGGATACCGTGGAAGTGTATGTGAATGGCTTCTCGACCTCGCTCCCGGAAGACGTGCAATATGCAGCGCTCCGAAAAATCCCGGGTTTTGAAAATGCAAAGATGTTCCGCCCGGGCTACGCGATCGAATACGATTACTTCCCGCCAACGCAGCTGAAATCTACACTCGAAACGCACCTGGTGAAGAACCTGTTTTTCGCAGGCCAAATCAACGGCACCACAGGCTACGAAGAAGCCGCTTGCCAGGGGCTGATGGCCGGCATTAATGCGCACCGAAATGTGAATGACCTCGATCCATTCGTTTTGAAAAGATCCGAAGCTTACATTGGCGTTCTCATCGACGACCTTATCAATAAGGGTACCGAAGAGCCTTACCGCATGTTTACGTCCCGTGCCGAATACCGCACATTACTCCGCCAGGATAATGCCGATTTAAGGCTTACTGAAAAGGGTCACGAGATCGGGCTGGCCAGCGACGAAAGGGTGGAAGCGGTCCGCAAAAAGAAACGCGAGACCGAGGAAATCATCGCCAAGCTGAACGCCACCAAGTTGACGCCTGACGAGATCAATGGAGCATTGGAAGCCATCGGTACCGCGCTGATCCGCGAGAAAATTGCCGTTGCGCAACTGCTCAGAAGGCCTCAGATTTCAATCGATCAACTGCTCGAAGCAAGTCCCGTCGTTACGGAATTGCTCGCCGAATACGGCAACGATTCTGTGCAGCAAGCGGAGATCAATTTGAAATACGACAGCTACATAGAGAAAGAAATGCTGCTTGTAGAAAAAATGAATAAGCTGGAAAACCTCGCCATTATTGAAAATTTCAACTACGACGTGGTCACTTCCCTGTCCTTTGAGGGCCGTGAAAAACTGAAAAGAACACGTCCCTCCACGATCGGCCAGGCGTCGCGCATCAGCGGTGTCAGCCCTTCGGATATATCTGTTTTAATGCTTTACATAGGCCGCTAATGTCTTTAGAAACGCTCGACAAATGTCCGGTATGCCAGCAATCCAGTTTCAGCAATTATCTGAATGTGGAGGATTATACCGTTTCACACAAAGAATTCACGATCCAGCAATGCAATTCCTGCTACTTTCTGTTCACGAATCCGCGCCCGTCGGAGGAATCGATCGGCGCATATTATGAGTCGCAAGACTATATTTCTCATCACGACGAAGCCAGGGATCTGATGAGCAAAGTATACACTTCTGTGAGAAATCACACGATTGAGCAGAAGGTAAAACTCATCAACAGCCTCGTTCAACCGAAAGGAACATTGCTCGATATCGGTTGCGGGACCGGCAATTTTTTAAGTGCTGTAAAGCAGGACGGCTGGAAAACTTTCGGTACCGAACCGGATTCCGGAGCGCGGGAGGTGGCTGCGAAAAGGGTAGGAGCTACGATTTTTGAAGGCATTACCGAGGAGAGTTTAGGAGCGCAGCAATATGATATCATTACCATGTGGCACGTGTTGGAACACGTACACAAGCTGAACGAAACGGTAGACTGGCTGCAAAATCATCTAAAACCGAACGGGAGGATCATTATCGCGGTACCGAATCCGCAGTCGTATGATGCCGCCAAATATGGCCGTTTTTGGGCTGCCTACGACGTTCCGCGGCATTTGTATCATTTTACCCGCGCCACGATGAAAAACCTTCTCCATAGGCACGGATTGACGGTAAAAAAGATACTTCCCATGTGGTTCGATTCTTTCTACGTGAGTATGCTTAGCACGAAATATAAAAGCAGTAAAACCAACATAATCGATAGTGCAATCACGGGTCTGCAATCCAATCTCAAAGGTCGTGCAGGTACCAACAAGGAACTCAATACTTCCAGCTTGATCTACATTATCTCGAAAAACTGACCAGTACCAACACATCAAACGGCCCTCAATACCCACTGTATTGGGGGCTTTTTAAATTCAACTGAAATGCTTAGAACGATTGTATTTGCCATCCTCATACTGTTCTTCTTCGAACGCTGCGCACAACAAGTACCACCTACTGGCGGCAAAAGGGACTCCATTCCCCCTATGCTCGTGGAGAGCAATCCCATGAACAAAACCCTCAATTTTAAAGGAAGGAAAGTCGAATTGTTCTTCGACGAATATGTGGTGGTCGACAATATCAACCAGAAACTGGTCATCACGCCCGAAGCGGATAATCCCTATTCCTATAAGCAAAATGGCATGTCGGTGCTGCTTACATTTAAAAATCAATTCAAAGACAGCACTACTTTCACGCTTAATTTCGGCGATGCGATCAAAGATTTCGCGGAAAAAAATCCGGCTAAGAACCTTAAAATTGTCTTTAGTACGGGCAATTCACTCGACTCCGGCCGTGTCTATGGGACATTGAAAGATATCCGTACCAACAAGCCTATTTTCGATGCGCTCGTGGGTCTATATAATGTCAGCGATACGCTCAACATCGCCAAGCAAAAGCCCTATTACTTTTCCCGCACTGATAGCAGCGGCATATTTTCCATTGAGAATATCCAAACAAGAGAGTACAAACTCATTGCGATTGACGACAAAAACCGCAATATGCTTTTCAACGCAAAAGATGAGCGCATGGGATTTTGGGGCAAAACAATCACCGCCGACACGGATTCCGTGGCCTACCAGTTGAATATGTTTCTCTCTGATAATACCCCATTAAAAGTACAGCGCACGCTGCCCAGAGTGAACAACTATTCAGTGGTATTCAGCAAGCCGATTGAAAGCGCGGAAGTGACATTCGTCAATAAAGATTCACTTCCTTACCTGCTCGAACCGAATGGTACAAACCTCAAATTTTTCAATGTAGAGCCGCATCCCGACACCGTTTTTGTAAAACTCAAAACTCTGGATTCCTTAGGAGTGACAAGCGAATTCGAGCAAAAAATCGCATTTCAAGCACAGCGAGGTAAGCAGCGCCAGCTCGATCCACTGTCATTTACAACCGTTCCTGAAGCCAATAAGCCCCTTACCAATCCCTTCATTTACAAGCTCATCCTAAACAAACCTGTTCGCACGATCGACGATCAGAAGATCGCATTGATCTCCGACAGCCTCACACATGAGCCTTTAAATGCATTCAAATACAGTTGGAATAAAAATCACAATATCCTCACAATCGACGCAAAATCATTCGCTAAGGACACAGTAAAGTGGGATATCCCGAAAGGCTCGATCATCAGCGTCGAAGGCGATACACTTCCAAAAACACTGCTGCGGCACCCCATTTTAAAGGAAGAAGATTACGGCGTAATTCGAGGGCGTGTGACGAATGCCGATACGTCTGTGCATTTCATTCTCGACTTGGTTGACGAGCAGTATAAAATCGTCGAAACACTTTACCAATCGCCCTACACTTTCAAGAATATCCCTCAAGGAAAATACTTTTTACGCATCACCATCGACAAAAATCGTAACAGAAGATGGGACACCGGCCAAATGGATAAGGACCTTCAGCCCGAACCGGTCTATTATCTCCCCGATAAGATCCTTTTAAAGGCAAATTTCGAGTTGAACGACATTAACATCGCAATTCCTGAAGAAAAATAGTGACATTTTTGTCTACAGTCTGTGGATAACTATGTGAATAACGCGAGAATTTTGTTGGTAAAACAGGTGAAAATGTGAATAAACATGTGGATAACCCCTAATATGTGTGGATAAAAAAGTGGATTTAGTCCTGCAGTGGATAACCAACAGCTAAATCAGAGTTAACAGTACGTTGATTCACTTTAGAAATTGTGGATAACAAATGTAGTCAACTAAAGGCGCTTACCCACATTCCAATGTGAACAGAATAATTCCTAACTTGTATTTCAACTACTTAAATGTTGATTTCAAAAATTTCTACAGTGGATAACTCACAATACTTATCCACAAAATGTGAATAAGTATGTTAATCTACAGTGGATAAGGCTTTTATTCACAAATCCACAGGCATACTGAAGGATAATAACTAAAGGAAAAAGATTTTTTTATCTATTATGAAAAGGGTTACGAGCTGTTTGATGATAGGATTTCTGCTTTCCGGGGCGGCCGCGGCGTTCGGGCAGGGGGAGCGGGAGCTGGCCGAGGAATATTTCAAAAACGGTGATTGTCCGAAGGCGCTTAGTTACTATTCTTCATTCCTGAAAAGTTCCTTTGAAAAAATCTCGCTTAAGAATTACACCAGCTGCATTGTAAAGAGCAAGGCATGGGGAGATGGCGAGCAATTCTTCAAAAAGCAAATCAAGGCTGATGCCAACAATGCGGCCTGGTATTATCTGAACTGGGGCATTATGCTTGAGAATCAGGGAAAGACCGTAGAAGCGTCCAAAAAGTATGAGCAGGTAATTACCACATCTGGTATGAGAACGGAGCTTAAACGGGATTTGGCAGAGGAATTCCGGGCGCAAAACCAGTCGGAATGGGCGAAGAATATCCTGCTCGAAGCGCGCGAGAGTGCGAAGCGCTACGACATATTCCAGCTCGAACTCGCAAGCGTGTACCGCGATCTGAACCAGCCCGAGAAAATGATCGACGAGCTGCTTTCTTATGGAATGCGCTATCAGAATACGGAAGTGGTGCAGAATATGCTCCAGGACTTTACAAAGGACGAGAAGGAGCAGGCATTGCTGGAAAAGGTACTATATGATAAGATCCAGAAATTCCCGCAGGAGGGTTTCTATAATGAGCTGCTGATCTGGTACCAGGTGCAGCGCAAGGATTTTTACAAGGCATTCATCCAGGAACGAGCATTGGACCGCCGTTTTAAACACAACGGAGCACGGCTTTACAACCTTGGAATGCTGGCTTTGCAGAACAATGATTATACTAATGCCGGTACGATCTTTGACCATTTGGTGAAAGAATATCCCAAAGGACAACTCTACCCGGTGGCTCGCAGAATGGCTATTTTCGCAAGGGAGGAGCAGGTTAAAAACACCTACCCCGTAAAGCGCAGCGAAGTGCAGAAACTGCTGGGACAGTATCAGCAACTCGTAGACGAGCTGGGTGTGAATGTTCGCACGATCGAAGCGCTCCGCAACATGGCGATTTTGAATGCATTCTATATGGATGATTTCAAAAAGGCGATCGAAATATTGCAAACAGCAATCGAGGCGGGCAAGGCAGAGAAGAGTTTTGTAGATAAATGCAAGCTCGATCTGGGAGATATTTACCTGCTGCAAGGCGAGCCCTGGGAAGCGACGCTGGTGTATTCACAAGTCGAAAAATCGCAGAAAGACGATGTGCTGGGATACGAGGCAAAACTGCGGAATGCGAAGCTACATTATTTTAAAGGAGAGTTTGAACTCGCCAAGGCGGTACTCGATATTCTGAAAAAAGCGACGAGCCGCGAGATTGCGAATGATGCCAACGAGCTTTCGCTGTTGATCATGGATAACACCGGGCTCGATAGTACCGAGGCCGCGATGAAGGCTTACTCATCCGTGGAACTGCAATTGTTTCAGAACAAGAAGTTCGAAGCAATTGATACTTTGAAGCAGTTGTATAAAAGATACGAGAACCATAGCCTCGCCGACGAGATCCTCTGGCTAACCGCCAAGACTTACATCAAGCTCGATAGCAACCAGCAGGCAATGGCGGATTTGAAATTGTTATATTCCAAATTTGGCCACGACCTGTATGGCGACGACGCGCTCTTCGCGATGGCGAAGCTCTACCAGGAGAAACTCAATGACAAGGATCAGGCGATGAAGTTGTACCAGGAGCTGATGGAAAAATATCCGGGAAGCATTTTCGTCGCCGAGTCACGGAAGCGCTTCCGGATTTTGAGAGGTGATGTGATTAACTAGAGAATTTTTGTCGCGAATAGAAAAAGGCCCCGAAGTTCGTCGCTTCGGGGCCTTTTACGT
>DATMSL010001007.1:0-7518 GCA_035565435.1 Dyadobacter sp.
TTCTCATAAGTTTATTTTGTCTACCTATTATATAGAGTATTATATGATTACTATTCTTACCTACCCTGCGAAGTTGACTTGGAAGGCCTTTTGGGGTCTGATAGTGCTGGTTTTGTCGGTTACGACGAGCCACGCCCAGACAGCCAAGCGCCCGAACATTATTTTCATTTTTTCCGACGACCATGCTTATCAGGGGATTGGTGCTTATGGAAACAAGATTGTTAAAACCCCGAATATCGACCGCATTGCCCGGGAAGGCGCATTGCTGACCAACAACCTGGTGACCAACTCGATTTGCGGCCCGAGCCGTGCGACGTTGCTCACCGGCAAGTACAGCCACCTGAATGGCTATAAACGCAATGACCGGACGAAGTTCGATACCAGTCAGACTTTGTTGTCGGAAACGCTGCGTAACAATGGCTACCAGACGGCCTGGATCGGTAAAATGCATTTGAACAGCCTGCCGGCGGGTTTCGATTACTGGAATGTGTTGCCTGATCAAGGACATTACTATAACCCGGAATTCATCGGCCAACCCAATGACACGACCAAATACACCGGCTACGTTTCCGACCTCATTACCCAATTCGCGACAGGTTGGCTCGAAAAGCGCGATGATAGCAAGCCGTTTTTCCTGATCGTAGGTCATAAAGCCACGCACCGCGAGTGGATGCCCGATTTGCAGGACCTGGGCGCGTATGATAATGTGACTTTCCCGGTGCCGTCGACGTTTTATGACGATTACAAAGGCCGAAAAGCCGCTGCGGACCAGGATATGACCATCGACAAAACGATGCGCATGAAATTCGATTTGAAAGTAGGTGTGGATTATGAAAAGGATTTCCTCTATAACCGACTCAATGCAGAGCAGAAAAAGGTCTTCAAAGCCTACTATGACAAGGTATCCAAAGAGGTAACCGATAAAAACCTGACGGGCAAGGCATTGGTGGAGTGGAAGTTCCAGCGTTACCTGCGCGATTACTTCTCGACAGCGAATTCCCTGGACCGCAACATCGGCAAGCTGCTCGACTACCTGGATAAAAGTGGTTTGTCCAAAAACACCGTCGTAATCTATGCTTCCGATCAGGGCTTTTACCTCGGTGAGCACGGCTGGTTCGACAAGCGTTTTATTTATGAAGAATCATTGAAAACGCCGTTTGTGATCCGTTATCCAGGAGTGATCAAACCGGGAACCAAGGTGAATGACCTCGTGGTGAATATAGACTGGGCTCCGACCGTATTGAATATCGCGGGTGTGAAAACGCCAGCTGATATGCAGGGCAAATCGTTTGTCCCATTGCTGAAAGCCAATAACGCAGCTCAGGTCCCTTGGAGAAAAGAAGCTTACTACCACTATTACGAGTTCCCGCAGCCACACCACGTGTACCCGCATTTCGGGTTGAGGACAAACCGCTACAAGCTGGTCTATTTTTATCAGGGAGCCGACTCGTGGGAATTGTATGATTTGCAGAAAGACCCGAAAGAGGTTTCCAATATTTACGGAACAAAAGGAACAGAAAAGCTGGCGGCCGATCTTAAAATCAAGCTGAAAGCACTGATGAACGAATACAAGGACGACGAGGCATTGAAAATCCTCGCGACCGCGAAACCCTGATCGGCGTGGCAGATACCCGAAATCCTGAATACGATGCAATAGTGGTCGGTTCCGGTCCTAACGGGCTCGCGGCTGCTATTACTTTACAGGAGTCGGGGCTCTCGGTATTGCTCATCGAAGGGAAGGACACGATTGGCGGCGGGATGCGCACAGCGGAACTGACGCTGCCGGGTTACCGCCACGACATTTGTTCGGCCGTGCATCCGATGGCATTAATGTCGCCGTTCTTTGAAAGATTGCCGCTGGCTGATTTCGGACTGCAATTTGTTCAACCCACGCACGATGCGGCGCATCCGCTGGATGGTGGTCGCGTGGCGGTGCTCGATCGGTCGGTAGAAGCGACGGCCCGACAGCTGGGTGCGGATGGGGATACCTACCGCCGGTGGATGGGCGGACTGCTGGAATCTGTACCGAAGTTGCTGCCCGATTTGCTCGGACCGCTGCAATGGCCGGAAGAACCTTTGCGGTTGGCGGATTTCGGGTTGCAGGCATTACCGCCCGCTACCTGGACGGCCGGAAAATTCAAAACAGTGGAAGGCCGTGCATTGTGGGCCGGAATGGCCGCGCATTCGATCCAGCCGCTGAACAATATCGCGACATCGGCCTTTGGCATTATGCTCATGGCCGCGGCGCACATGAAAGGATGGGTGATTCCCGTGGGTGGTAGCCAGCGCATTGCCGATGCCTTGGCCGCTTATTATCAATCACTCGGAGGGAAGATCCAGACGGGTTGGATGATCGGGTCGGTGAATGAACTGCCGCCGGCGAAAGCGATTTTATTGGATATTACACCCAAACAACTGGTACGCATTGCAGGCGACAGGCTGAGTGCTTTCTACAAAAGGCGCCTGGAAGGCTACCGGCAAGGACCGGGGATATTCAAAGTCGATTGGGCGATGGACGAGCCCATTCCCTTCCAGCGCGAAGAATGCCGGGCAGCGGGTACGGTGCATTTAGGGAATACATTGGAAGAGATAGTGCGGTACGAAAGGAATGTGGGAAATGGAAAGCGGGGAGAAAAGCCTTTTGCATTGGTAGCGCAGCAAAGCCTGTTCGATAAAACCCGGGCACCCGAAGGTAAGCATACGGCGTGGGCCTATTGCCACGTACCGAATGGCGACGATCGCGATATGACCGACGCTCTGGAAAGCCAGATCGAGCGGTATGCGCCGGGTTTCAGGGATGTGATCAAGGCCAGGCACAAGACCAATGCCAGCGCATTTGAACAATATAACCCGAATTATATCGGAGGGGATATCAATGGCGGTATCCAGGATGTGTGGCAGCTGTATTCGCGGCCGGTGCTGAGCATTTCACCTTACCGGACGTCGGCGAAGGGCATTTACATCTGTTCGTCGTCCACACCTCCGGGTGGGGGCGTACATGGGATGTGCGGGTATCACGCGGCGCGGCAGGCGTTGAAGGATGTTTTTAAAGTTGAGTTAAAAAAGCGTAATAGAGTTTTAGGAATATGAAGTTTTCAATTAAAGGATTTTGCGGGTTGGCGGGCGTATTGGCAGTGACTTTGTGGAGCTGCGGAAGCAAACAAACCGCCGAGGAAAAGCGCAAAGCCGATAGCCTTGCAGCATGCATTGCCGATGGCATGCCTTCGCGCGCGTCTGCGATCCGTAATGCAAGCCTGGTAACGGAAGGAGCCGGCGACAGCACGGGGATGGTGTGGATACCGGGTGGGAAGTTCCTCATGGGTGCCGATGAATTCCCTGACTCGCGCCCAATGCACGAGGTAACCGTGAATGGCTATTATATAGACGCACATGAAGTAACGAATGCCGAATTCGCCGCTTTTGTTAAGGCGACCAATTATAAAACGGTGGCCGAACGGCCATTGAACCCGGCGGATTACCCCGGAGTACCTGCGGATAAGCTCGTTCCCGGCTCGGCCGTGTTCACGCCTACGCCTACACGCGTGAGCCTGGATAATCCGCTGCAATGGTGGAATTACGTTCCCGGTGCCAACTGGGCGCATCCCGAAGGGCCTTCCAGCTCGATCAAAGGCCGTGAAAACCACCCGGTGGTACATGTGTCGTACGAAGATGCGGCCGCTTATGCGAAATGGGCCGGTAAGAGGTTGCCTACCGAGGCGGAATGGGAGTTTGCAGCGCAAGGCGGCAAAGGAAACCATACTTATTATTGGGGCGATCAGCTGAAACCGGGCGGTAAATGGGTGGCAAATATTTACCAGGGCAGCTTCCCCGACAAAAATACCAAAGAAGACGGTTACCTCACCGCCGCGCCGATCAAATCCTTCCCTGCTAATCCTTATGGTTTGTATGATATGGACGGTAATGTGTGGGAATGGTGCGAGGACCTTTACCGCCCCGACTATTATCAAAAAAGCCCTGCTGCGAACCCGAAAGGACCGTCGGATAGTTACGACCCCGATGAGCCGGGCGCCGTGAAACGCGTGCAGCGTGGGGGCTCGTTCCTTTGCAGCGATGACTATTGCATTCGCTACAAGGCAGGTAGCCGCGGCAAAGGAGAAGTAACCAGCGGCAGCAACAACCTCGGTTTCCGTTGTGTAATGGACAAAAAATGATTTGAGTACCAAACCAATAATATCATGTGTGTGCGCTTTCTGACCGTCCCCGGGCTCGCGAGCTCAGGCCCGCAGCATTGGCAGAGCATCTGGGAAGAGCAATATCCCGACCGCTTCGACCGCGTTCAGCAGGCCAATTGGGACTGGCCCGTGAAACAGGAATGGGTGGCGCAGCTGCAAAAGCAGATCAGCGAACTCACCGAACCGACGATCCTCGTTGCGCACAGCCTGGGTTGCATTACCGTGGCGCATTGGGCGCAGGAGCATAGTTCTGAGCTGATTAAAGGCGCATTGCTGGTGGCCCCGGCGGATGCGGAGCTTTCCAAACGGTTGAATTTCGTGGTCGGCTTTACGCCCATACCTGTGCGTACGATCCCTTTCAAAACGATCGTGGTAGCAAGTACGAACGATATCTACGCGACAATCGGGCGATCGAAGGTGTTTGCCGCCAACTGGGGGAGTGAATTTGTGAATGTGGGTAAAAAGGGCCATATCAATGCCGTATCGGGGTTGGAAGACTGGGCTGATGGCAAGAAGCTGTTAGAACGGTTCGAAGGCGTGAAATTGCTGGAAGGCGAAGCAACGCGCCCCTGAGAAACGGCGTATGCGTTTGTTAAAGCCTGTTAATGATTTGTTAAGTGCTCTTTATTCTTTATATCTTTCAAAACAGTTCTACACTTTAAACGATTGAAATTATTATGAAAAGAATGTTTGTACTCGCAGCAGCTGGTTTGCTTTTCAATGTTGCGGCTATTGCCAACGGTCCTGGAAAGAGTGCCGCCGACAAAACCCTGAAGGTGGATCCCAAAGCGAGCACCATTAACTGGGGCGCTAAGAAAGTGACAGGAACACACGCGGGAACTGTGCCCTTGGAAAGCGGTACGCTCGTGGTTGATAACGATAAGCTCAAAGGAGGAAGTTTTGTAGCCGACATCAAATCGCTGGTGGTAACCGACGTAACCGACAAGGAAATGAACGGTAAACTGACCAATCACCTCAAAAGCGACGACTTTTTCTCGGTAGAAAAACACCCGCAGGCGAAACTGGTAATCTCTTCTGTAACACCGAAAGGAGGCAATGCTTACGACGTAACCGGCAAGCTGACGATCAAAGGCATTACTCAGGATGTGAAATTCCCTGCTACTGTAACGGCAGACGCTAAAAAGGTAACCGCCAATGCAAAAGTGGCGATCGACCGCACCAAATACGACATCAAATTCCGTTCGAGCAATTTCTTCGAAAACCTTGGCGACAAGGCGATCGACAATGATTTTACACTCGATGTAAGCCTGGTGGCGAACAAATAATCAGCGAATATTTAGCAGATATAAATCCGGTTTGAGCGATCAAACCGGATTTTTTTTTGATCTATATTTGGCAAATGTGATTTGATAACTGATAGAAAATCTATGAAAAATTTCATCGTGGGCCTCGCTATATGCACATCGATGTTTACCGGAAAGGTATTTGCCCAAACTGAAAACAAACTGCCCGAATGGGCGTTAGGAGGCTTTAAACGGCCTGCCGGTGTGAACCCGGTCATTTCTCCCGACAGTACTTCCCGGTTTTTCTGTCCGATGAACAAGCGCCGGGTCGACTGGGAATCGAACGATACCTTCAATCCTGCGGCGACCATAAAAAACGGCAAGATCGTGGTGCTGTACCGCGCCGAAGACAAGGCCGGTAAGGCGATCGGCATGCGGACCTCGCGCCTGGGCTATGCCGAAAGTGAAGATGGAATCCATTTCAAGCGAAGGAAAGAACCTGTGCTCTTTCCCGCAGAAGACAGCCAGAAAGCCAACGAATGGCCCGGAGGCTGCGAGGACCCACGTGTGGCGGTTACGGAAGACGGCCTTTATGTGGTTGTTTACACACAATGGAACAAAGACAAAGCGCGCCTGGGAGTTGCCACGTCCCGCGATTTGCTCAGATGGGAAAAGTACGGCCCGGTATTCAGAGAGGCGTACCACGGCAAATTCAATAATATCTGGACGAAATCGGGTTCCATTGTAACCAAACTGGTGGGAGACAAGCAGGTGATCGCTAAAATCAACGGAAAATATTGGCTGTATTTCGGAGAAGCCAATGTGAATGTCGCTACCTCTACGGACCTCATTAACTGGGAACCCGTGGTCGACAGCAAGGGTGATCTTGTGAACCTTATTTCGCCTCGAAAGGGCTATTTCGACAGCGACCTCACCGAATGCGGCCCTCCGGCGATCCTGACCGACCACGGAATCGTATTACTTTACAATGGTAAGAACGACAAAGGCGAAGACGGCGATAAGCGTTTCACACCTAACAGCTACTGCGCAGGTCAGGTTTTGTTTGATAAAAATGATCCTACCAAAGTCCTGGCACGCCTCGATACTCCTTTCTTCCGTCCGATGGAGCCGTTTGAAAAGAGCGGGCAATATGTAGCAGGAACCGTTTTTATTGAAGGAATGGTGTATTACAAGAAAAAATGGCTGCTCTATTACGGCTGCGCCGATTCGCGCGTAGGAGTGGCAGTATATGATCCCGCCGCGAGAACTCCCGGCGATCCGTTGCCATAACGCTGGTGCGAAGCTCCGCTTCGTACCCACTATTCGCAGGCCTCTGGCCGGTCGAAACTACAAAAACGCCAACGTCTTGCACACGCGAAGCAGGACCTTCGCTAATAAGAAGTCACGAAGCAAGAGCTTCGTGCCGACGTGCCAAGCAGGTCAGTACAGGATAGTGCATCAGATATTTTTAGGAATTTTTGGATATTAATTTCTGCTTTTTTAAGAGGAATTGATGCCCAAATAGCCCTTGCAATAAGGGAAATCAGTTGTTCAGAAGTCACTAAACCTATAAATGCGATCAAAATGAGTTTCAGATTTATCAAGGCCGGAATGCTCATGGCCGCCGTGATGACCCTCACCAGCCAGGTCGACACTTTTGCCCAAAAAAGTGAAAAAGGCTTCAAATCCATCTTCGACGGAAAAACACTCAAAGGCTGGGATGGCGATCCGAAATACTGGCGTGTGGAAAACGGCTCGCTCGTTGGTGAAATCACTCCTGAAACACTCCTGAAAACTAACTCCTTCATTATCTGGCGCGGTGGAGAACCGGGCGATTTCGAACTGAAAGGTTCATTCAAGATCGCGACAGCCGGTAATTCGGGTATCAACTACCGTAGCGAGCAATTGACCGACGTTCCTTTCGCATTGAAAGGCTACCAGGCCGATATCGACGGTAAAAACAACTATACCGGCCAGAACTACGAAGAACGCAAGCGTACCACATTGGCTTACCGGGGTCAGAAAACGGTCATTAAAGAATATACCGGCTAAAAAACACCGGAAGGCGTTCGCAAAAATGT
>DATMSL010001008.1:0-4832 GCA_035565435.1 Dyadobacter sp.
GTATCCCCGCGGCCGAAACTTGATTCGAGGGGGCTTAGTGCAGCAATGCTTCCTCTTCCGCAGCCACAACCGGAGGAGGTGTCTTTTTCTTTTTGGCCATACTGGCAAACACGACATACAATCCCGGAATGATGATCACCCCGAAAATGGTGCCGATGAGCATACCTCCCGCCGCGGCAGCGCCGATTGACCGGTTACCGATCGCGCCGGCGCCGGACGCCATTACGAGCGGGATAAGCCCCGCCACGAATGCGAAAGAAGTCATCAGGATAGGGCGTAGGCGCTCGGTAGCACCTTCCAGCACGGCTTCTATGACCGTACGACCTTCTTTTTGGCGGATAATGGCGTATTCCACAATCAGGATCGCGTTTTTGCCTAACAAACCAATGAGCATGACGAGTGAAACCTGGGCGTAAATGTTGTTTTCCAGACCCATTAATTTCAACGCGAGGAATGAACCGAACACACCGGTGGGAAGCGACAGGATAACCGGCAGCGGCAACAGGAAGCTTTCATATTGCGCTGCCAGCAGCAGGTACACGAATATGAGACAGATTGCGAAGATGAACACGGCCTGGTTTCCGGAAAGAATTTCCTCGCGCGTCATACCCGACCAGTCGTAGGTGTAACCTTTGGGCAAGCTCGTTGCGGCCACGCGCTCGACGGCCTTGATAGCGTCCCCGCTACTATAACCCGGCGCCGCGTCGCCGTTGATCATCGCCGAGGTATACATATTATAGCGCGTCAGCAATTCAGGCCCGTAAACCCTTTCAAGCTTAATAAAAGTCGAGAACGGTACCATTTCACCCCGGTTGTTTTTGACATACAATTTGAGAATGTCCTCGGGGTTTTTGCGGAAACTGGCATCGGCTTGCACCATCACCTTGTACATCTGGCCGAAACGGATGAAGTTGGAAGCATAGTAGCTACCGATCATGGTTTGGAGCGTGCTCATCGCGATGTCGATCGATACGCCTTTTTTAGCGGCAATGTCCGAGTCGACGTGGATCATGTACTGCGGGAAGCTGGCGTCGAAGCTACTGAATGCAGCGGCGATCTCCGGCGTAGCGGCAAGGTCTTTGATAAACTTGTTCGTAACCTCGGCCGTTTTTTGCAAATCTTCATTACCCGAGCGGTCCTGCAAACGCAATTCAAAACCGCTGGAATTACCAAAACCGGGCACGGTAGGAGGTGGGAAGAACTGGATTTCAGCATCGGTAATGTGCTTGGTTTTTGCCTCCATTTCCTTGATTATGTCCTGCACGGAAGCTTTACGCTGATCCCAGGGTTTCAGGTTGATCATCGCCATACCATACGACGAACCGGCTGATTCGGTGAGCAAGCTGTAACCTGAAAGCGAAGAAACGGATTCGACAGGTTCGAGGCTTTCGGCTACTTTTTGAATTTCATCCAAAACTACTTCTGTACGCTCCACAGTTGCACCCACCGGCGTTGTGACGTTCACGTTGATCACGCCCTGGTCTTCCGTCGGGATGAAGCCGCTTGGGAGAATGCTGTTAATACCAAAAGTGGCGACGCAAAAGCCGATCAACAGACCAATCGTGATCATCCGGCGGCTAACAATGGACGAAAGGAGCTTCCGGTAACCGCTTTGCAAGCCATCGTAGCCTTTGTTGAAACCATTAAAAAACCTTGTAAGCGGGTTCTTCTTCACCGGTTGCCCATGCGTATTCTTCAACATGAGCGCGCATAATGCCGGCGTGAGTGTAAGCGCATTGATACCCGAAATGACAATGGAAATCGCGAGGGTAATGGAGAACTGCCGGTAGAAAATACCAACGGGGCCGGACATGAATGCTACCGGAACGAATACCGCCGACATTACCAGCGTGATCGCGATGATCGCGCCGCTCATTTCTTTCATCGATTCGATGGTCGCTTCCATGGCATCCAGGTGCTTTTCGGCCATCTTGGCGTGCACCGCCTCGACGACCACAATGGCATTATCGACCACAATACCAATCGCCAGTACCAACGCGAAAAGCGTCAGCAGGTTGATGGAGAACCCGAACATCTGCATGAATGCAAACGTACCCACCAGTGCCACCGGCACCGCCAGAGCCGGGATGAGCGTGGAGCGGAAGTCCTGCAAAAACAAATAGACGATCAGGATTACCAATATAAATGCCTCGATGAGCGTGCGGATTACCTCGTGAATGGAGGCGTCGAGGAAGCGGGAAACGTCGTAGGAAACGAAGTAGTCCATTCCGGGAGGGAATGTGGTCTTTTTCAGCTCAGCGACTTTGTCCTTGATATTTTGAATAACCTCCTGGGCATTGGAACCCGGGCGCTGCTTGATCATGATCGAAGCCGAAGGCCGCCCGTTCGATTTCGAAGCCATATCGTATTCCAGCGTCCCGAACTCGATTTTGGCAACGTCTTTCAGTTTCAGAATGGAGCCGTCGGGGTTCGAGCGCAGCACGATGTTTTCGTATTGCGCCGGTTCGAACAACTTACCGGTGTATTTCAACACATATTGTAATACGTTCTTTTCACGGCCGGAGCTCACGCCGGTTTTGCCGGGGGCGGCTACCACGTTCTGGTCGCGGATGGCCTGAATCACCTCGTCGGCGGAGACATTGTAGCTGTTCATGCGGTCGGGTTGCAGCCACACACGCATGGAGTAGTCTTTGCTACCCATAATTTGCGCGCGGCCCACGCCATCGATCCTTTTCAGCTCTTTCAGGATATTGATATCGGCGAAGTTGTACACAAAATCCTCGCCTACGGTGGAGTCGGAGCTCATGATATCCAGGTACATGAGCATACTGTTCACCTCTTTTTCGGTGGTCACGCCGGCTTTGATAACCTCCTCAGGAAGTTCGTCGATGACGGTCTGAACGCGGTTTTGCACGTTCACCGCCGCGAGGTCTGGGTCGACGCCTACGTTGAAGGAGATATTGATAGTCGTAACACCGTCGTTACCGGAAACGCTCGTCATATAAGTCATGCCGGGCACCCCGTTGATCGCCTTTTCGAGCGGAACGGCCACGGCATCCACGCACACTTCCGCGTTCGCGCCTGTGTAGGTAGCCGTTACGACAACCGATGGCGGAACGATATCGGGAAATTGGGAAACAGGTAATTCCAGCACCGCCAGAACACCGAGCAGGGTAATAAATATCGAGATGACCAGCGATAGGACCGGTCGCTCTATGAATTTTTGAAACATGGTCTACAATTCAGGTGAAATCAAAGAATGCTACCGGGCCGAAAGCTCAATCTCCTCGGTCGATTGTGTATGGGATGGGACCGTTTTCGGATTGATCGTCGCGCCGTCGCGCAGGGATTGAAGTCCCTCGCAGACAATCGTTTCGCCTGATTCGAGACCTGACTTTACAACATAAAAAGTAGATAGCCGGGATTGCGGCACAAAGCTGCGCGTTTTGACCTTGTTATCTTTCCCGAGTACATACACGAAGTTCTTGTCCTGGATCTCGAATGCGGCCTGTTGTGGGATCAGGATCGCATTTTCAACCGTGTTGGTAAGGCGTATCGTGCCCGTGGAGCCGTGTTTCAACAGTTTTTCAGGGTTTGAAAATCGTGCGCGGAACGCAATGGAGCCGGTACCTTCGTCGAATGCGCCTTCCATGGTTTCAATAATGCCTTTGTGCTTGAAGAATGAGCCATCGGCCAGTTCCAGCTCCACAACGGCTTGCTTGGTAGCGGCCTTGTCGCGAGCCTTCACATATTCGAGGTACTCGTTTTCGGATACATTGAAATAGGCATAAACTGTTTTAATGTCCGAAAGTGTGGTTAGCAATGTGCCTTCGTCGATAAGGCTACCCATTTTGGTAGGAAGGCGGTCGATCACGCCGTCGAATGGCGCCTTGATCACGGTATATGCAACTTGCAGAGCCGCATTCGATTTCTCCGATTTGGCTTCTTCTATTTTCGCATTAGCTGCAGCCAGTTTCGCCTGCGCTACTTCGAGCTCGCTTTTGGCAACCACATTCTTGTCAACAAGCAATTTTACCCGTTTCACTTCCAGTTCAGCGCCTTTCGCATCGGCAATCGCGCTTTGCAGGTTAGCCTTTGCTTTGGCCAGCTGGGCCTCGTATTCTTCATTGTTAATGCGGAACAAAGTCTGTCCTTTCTTGACTTCCTTGCCTTCGTCCACATACACTTCTTCGAGATAGCCCTTCACACGGGCATATATTTCGACGTTCCGCAGGGCGTGGATGTTGCCTACGTATTCGCGATGCAGTTCGGTTTTCTGGGGCCTGAGTTCCGTTACGGGAATAGTAGGAACACTGTCTTTTGTCTCTGTCAGCGTTTCACTTTTCGAAGCACAGCCGTAAGTAAAGATGCTGACGATCAAAAGGAGAGGCCATTTTAAGTCTTTTATCATGATGCGTTTGTATAAATTGGTTGGCGGTAATGCAAGGGTATAGGAATAGCCCTTTGGCCACGCGGGAATACCGTGCAGCAAAAGGAATAGCATGAATGTCTGGAGCGGCTCATGTAAGCGCGTATACGCACAGCGAGACGATCCGTCAGCTACGAAAATTTGGGATTAAAGAACGCTTGCGGCGAGTTCAAAAAGGGCAGAGGCGATGGAGAAAGCTGTAATAGTCGGGCAGCTTGATGTCTCCATTGCTGGCATAAAGTGTTTGGGCAGACTCCCTTATATATTTGGAAGTCCGGGTGATTTCGCACTGGGGCACTGCCTGCGAGATAAGCGTCAGGAAGCGGTAAGTAGAATGCCGGCGGTTGAAAAGTTTGGAAAGGGACTCATTCCATTTGGTTTCATCGGCTCTTACAATCGTCTCATTTTTGCAGATCGTATCGTCGATTATCACAATATCCCG
>DATMSL010001009.1:0-11626 GCA_035565435.1 Dyadobacter sp.
TTATGATTTATCAAAGTCCGAAAGAGCCGATCGCGTACTTGCGATCAAAGGCGTAATTAAGGATGCATTGCTAAGCCATAATCTTCAAAAAGCACATCTGTTCTATTCGGATGACGATACTTATATACGAAAGTCTGCCTATCTGGTGACCGGACGGTTATATTCCGAGGACGTCGCATTGCGCCCGGCTATCCTTACAATGCTTTTTAAATTCATGTCTGATCCGGATTTTAAGGTCAGGCAGACGGTGATCAATGCGGCAGGTGAAATCGGTAAATGGGACTTCGAAGGAGTTCGATATTATTTCGATGAAGGATTAAAAGATTCGCACCATTCACCAAGAAATGCGGTGATCGGCTCGGTGAAAAAAATGGGTGAGGTAAATCCTACACCGGTCCTGGCCTGGGCGAGGGGGTATCTGCACCATGAAGACAAGGAAATCCGAAGAGAGATTTGCCATGGTATCGAACTGCGGGGGCGCAAACATCCCGAAGACATTCTGCCGCTTTTGGCCGAGCTTCAACACGACCGCACGGCACGCGTGCGCAATACGCTTGTGCACGTGATCGGGCAGATCGCCTACAAAAAAGGTTGTCTTGCCATCGTACTCGCGGATCTGAAAAATTGGGAGAACCACCCGCTCGTCGACGCCGCACTCGAAGAAATTATTGATGTGCATCACCGTTATCGTAATTTCGCAGCGCTTACACAGGCGGAGGCAATCAAACGGATCGATGCGCATTACCCCGATCGTAAGCGGAAGCGTGGTGCAATGGCATGTTAACCTCAAACACTATGACCGTAATATCCAGACTTGCAACCTCGCTGGGCCGTCGCGATGAAGTGCCTAATCAGCAATTAGCCATTGAAATTGCCGCAAATGGTGATGGTAGCGCCGTTGCTGAGCTGGTCGAAAACCTGAGCCATAAAAGTAAGGACGTCCGCCATGACTGTATTAAGGTACTCTATGAAATTGGCGAACGGATACCTTCATTAATATCGGTTTACGCCAATCAATTCGCCGCGTTGCTCGACAGCAAGGACAACCGGATGCAGTGGGGCGCTATGACCGCTCTGAACGTCATTGCACACGAAACCCCGGAAGTTGTATTTGCGGCGGTTCCCAAACTTGCCACAGTCGCTGACAAGGGCTCGATAATTACCCGTGACAATTTTGTCGCCATTCTCATCAAACTCAGCCGCATTCCCGCCTACGCCGATCAGACGCTTCCCTTACTGAATGAACAAATGCTGGGTTGTCCATCCAACCAGCTGCCGATGTATGCTGAGAATGCATTACCGGTGATCGGCGGAGTGCATAAGGCGACATTCGTGAAGACGCTTACCAGTCGCCTGGGTGATTTTGAAAAAGAATCAAAGCGCAAGCGGGTGGAGAAGGTTTTGAAGCGGCTTGGGTAGCAGCCCACAATCTTCTGGCATCATTTTCGTAGGCGTCGCCTCAAACAAACGTATGTAACCATGGAGCAAATAAACAGGCATTTGAGCTCGGCCGCGAGTGCAGTGACGGTATCAGCTTTTCTCAAGGCTTTAAATGATAGCGACTTTGAGGGAGCGGGGGAGCTTATGGACGAAAATGTTCGGTTCGAAGGAGTGCTCGGCAGTGTGGAGGGTAAGGACGAATATGTAAGGCAGATGTCGAAGATGAAACTGCGCTATCATGTGAAGAAACTGCTCTACGATGAGGATTCGGTTTCGGTACTTTATGAGATCGATATGGGCGGTAAGAATGTACTTACTTCGGGTTGGTACGAAGTGCATGACGGTAAGATCACGCACATTCGGGTGATTTTCGATCCAAGACCTGTTTTATCCTAGGTATCTAAGGGAGACTTATGGTTTTTTGATAACAGTCTTTTTCCGCTTCACCGTGTAGGATGTGGCAGTATCAGCCCCCGGCCGGCCGGTACTGCTGCGGTTGCCGTCGATGCTGCCGGACGAGTTAATTGTGCCGTTATCATTAAGTATCGGGCCGGTTTCCGCATTGGCCGAATCCTTCAAAATCGCATTCAGATCCGATGAATCAGCTGTTTTAACTTGGTGCCTCTTCGTTTTGCGCTGGTATTTCTGCTCCTGCCTCGACGATCGCGTCGAAGCATCGCCGGATTGCGCAAATGTGCAGACAGGAATGGCTAATGTCAGGGCAAGTACGAGCATTTTAAACGGTTTCATAGGCGATGGCTTTTAGTTTGATGATTTGAATCTCTTCAAATACTGTTCCAGAACTTTCGTGAAATCTATGTAATTGTCATCCCCCGGTGCTTACGACGGTATTCTCCCAGGCTCATTCCTTTGCTTTTTTTGAAAAACCGGTTGAGGTGGCTTTCGTCTGTAAATGAAAGCTCGGATGCAATTTCGTTCATACGCATGTCACTGTGCAGCAATCTGGTTTCAACCAGTTTTAGCCTTGAATTGACGATGTATTCCTGCATCGTTTCATTGGTGTGTTTCTTGAAATACCTTCCCAGATAGGATTCCGATATTCCGAAGTGGCTGCTGATACGGGAGGCCTTGATCTTTTCGGGGTGGTATATGTTGGCCTGAATATATTGCAGGATGTCAATCGCCTTTTCTTCGCTGCATTCGTTGATCTTTTCAGGCAAGTACATAGCAATATTGCGGGCTACGAGGATGATCATCGTGTTGACATATTGCCTGATAAGCTCCTGGTTGTACATATCGCGGTTGACGTACTCGCGGATTATTGCCTCTACGAGCGGCCTGACAATGCGCTTGTCTGTCTGGTTTTTAAGAATGCACCCGGGTTGGTGGCTGGCATTCTGCAAGATAAATTCCAGCCTTTGCAGCAAGTCTTCCCTTTGTGAGGCGCTCACCAGGGACGTATTCCGTTTGATATACACATCATTGAAGCGGATGAAAACAAACTTGGTGGTCGTCTCTATGTCGAAGCAATGAGAGTCTTCGGGAGTGAGCAAAAACATATGGCCGGCATTGTACCGGAAAGTATGCTGGTTGATCTCCTGAACGCCGGTTCCTTCCAGAATGTAGATCAATTCAAAAAAGTTGTGCCGATGTGTCGGTTTGGGACATTCATCGAGCTCCTTGTAAATAATTTCGAAGGGCTCGTGCAGATTTTCTTTCATGACTGCAAAAAGTATACCGTATTTTGGAAAAATTATACTGTAAATATGCCTAAAAATTGGTACAAATTTGCATTGTCAAACACCAAATTATTTTTAGTTCATGAAAGCAGCATTTTTGACCGATACCAATGCCCCACTCGTCATCAAAGAAGTGGAAACGCCTGTGCCCGGCGACAACCAGGTGCTTGTCAAGCTGGCCTATTCTTCGCTGAACCATCGCGACGTGTGGATTCAGAAAGGGCAATACGCCGGTCCGAAAGCGGGGCTCATTCTGGGGTCTGACGGCCTGGGTACGGTAGTCGAAACCGGTGTTAATGCAGATCCGGCCTGGATCGGGAAGGTGGTGATCATCAACCCTAGCCACGATTGGGGCGATAATCCGGCCGCATTTGGCGAGCAGTTCAAAATCTTGGGTAATCCCGAACCCGGCACCTTTGCCGAATACATTGCAGTGGACGTCCAATACGTTCATCAGAAGCCGGCGCATCTTACCGACGCGGAAGCGGCAGCGCTGCCACTGGCGGGCATTACTACCTACCGCGCCCTGTTCACGCGGGCGGCGTTGAAGCCTGGCGAGCAGATATTGATCACCGGTATCGGCGCGGGCACCGCCTTGCTGGCTTTACAATATGCGATCGCAGCGGGTGCTAAAGTGTACGTTACTTCCAGCTCGCAGGACAAGATCGAAAAGGCCAAGGCGCTTGGTGCAGCCGGCGGGTTTAACTACAAAGAAGAAAACTGGTTCCTGAAAGCGAAAGAGGCGACAGGCGGATTCGACGTCGTGCTCGACAGCGCTTCGGGTAGAGGCTTCGGCAATCTGATCGAGACCGCAAAGCCGGGCGGCAGGATCGTCTTTTTCGGCGGCACCGACGGCCCGATCGGCAACATTGTCCCTAATAAAGTGTATTGGAGAAATCTGTCGATTCTCGGCACGACGATGGGGACCTTGCAGGAGTTTCAGGATATGCTCGCGTTTACGGCAAAGCATCAGATCAAACCCATCGTAGACAAAATCTATCCGTCCTTGTCTGACGCGCAGCAGGCATTCGATTACATGCACGAAGGCAAGCAGTTTGGTAAAATAGTGCTGACAAATCAGTAGGGGTAGAACGGAGGAAAGGGAGGATGGAGTGAGAGACATGTCCCCTTCCTCCCTTCCTCCTTCCCCCATAGCTTATTCAACAGTAAGCCCATCCATATCTTCCAGGCGTGCTATCAATGCCCAGCCGTAAAAATCGTTGGCAAGAGCCACCATCAGTTCGTTCTTCCCGGCTTTGAAGGGTATGACAAATGAGGTGTTTTCAATGGAACACCTGCCCGCAGGCTCTTTCATGATGGGTGCGGCAAAGCTGTTTTTGTCGACATACAGGTAGCGGCCATTCAGGAAGACCCACACGTCGTCGCTGAAACCCATTGCGATCTTCTTTTTCTGGTCTGTTTTGGAGTTGATATTGACCTTCATCCAAACCAGGCGACGCGCTTTGCTCATGCCAAACTTACGCGTCAGGTTCATCATCCCTCTTCTTTCGGCCCAGATCGTTTCCCACATTGTTTCTGCTTTGGGTGCGTAATCAATGCTGAAATCCACATTTTTTGGCAATACAGCAGGCTGGGACACCTGCCACTTGCGCAGGTAACGCGGGTCATGCGCAACCGGGTCGGTGCCCTCGTACGCGGGAAGTCCCTCGGTTTGGCCGGGCCTGATTACCAGGTTTGAAACAATGCCCTCGCCTTCAAAGGCGAGCGTACCTTCCGAAACATTACCTTCCATCCGCGGCACTTCCATGGTAGGTCGCCGCATATCGTTCACAAACACCCGCAGTTGATGACCCGATGCGATCAGTTTCACGTGGTTCCAGGTTTTGTTCTGAAAATTGGCTTTTCCCTGGTATTGCGGCAGCAGGTCCCAGAGGTTCACGCCATCGATGGCGGGTGTATATTGTACGGCTTCAATGCCTGTCGAGTCGCCCGCGCGATGAGTGCGAAAATAGAATAACTCGGTTTCCTTGCTATCCTTGTACCTGAAGTAGAAGGACGCAAACCGCTGATCGGTGGGAATGTAGTCGAACTCGATGGTGCCGTTCGAAAATACGGTATTCTTCAAGACGACCTGGCCCGGTTTGGGAAGTACTTTCAGTGCCGGCCGGCCATCGTGCGTCGTAAATTCGGCATTAGCGCCTGGAGCGTCCCAATGTTCGGCAGCGAGGGCTATCCAGTTGCCGGAGTCTTTTTCGGTAGTTTTAGCTTTCTTTTGACCCAATGCAGCGAAGGTAATGCCGCAGAGGGCAACTAGAATTATTTTTTTCATGGCTAATAATGCAAACGTGTTAGAATGAACTTACTTTTTGAAAATGCCGGCGTTAAGCTCTTTTCCGGCAGAATTGGGTAAAGGATGAAGGTAATCGTGGGGTAAACCTTTAGTCGCGACTTCGCTGAGCAGCAGCTTACCGGTGCGCAAAACGTGTTCTTCGGAATGTGCGTTACTGTCCGCCGGTGTTGCGCTGTTTTGCCCGTAGTAGCCCATTTCGTGCTGCATTCCGGTAAAAAGGCAGTTTTTGAAGTGATATTTCGGGTACGTTTTCTCCGCACGGAGCCACAGATATTCGGAGTCGGCAACAATATTATTTTCGAATATGAATGGCTCATGGAATGGGCCAAACCATACTGCCGACTCATAAGCGCCGACTATAATGGAGTTTTTGAGAGAAAAATCCCTGATGGCCATGAAAAGGAGCAGCGCATTCTTAGCACCATAAAAAATGCAATGGTCGACATGAATGCCAGCGCCGTGCGCCCAAATGCTTCCCTGAATGGGCGCAGAATTGCGCTCTCCAATGAAATAGCATTGCGAAACGTCCAATCCGGTTAATGTAGAATCCTTGCGGTTTACCGGATAATAATACTGCACTTCAGGGTTGCCGTTGCCGATAAATTTCAGACCGCGAATGCGTACGTGATCGGCTGCTACCAGAAACCCGACTGCGTGCTGGAACTGCGTTTTGCTGTTGTTCCCCGATATCGATTGGATTACTGGCATCAGCGAGGGCTTCCAATTCGTATCATCGGGCATGGATGCAGCTTCAATGGTAAGCCATGCCTCCTCCGTATTCCGCTTGTCAATTACAACCTGGTCGCGCAGTGTGTAAAGCCCGGGCGCAACTTTGATAGTAACGCTTTCTCCTGGCTTGAATGCCTTTGCCAGTTCAACGGCACGCTGCAACGTCGCTACCGGTGTTGCGACTTTCCCATCAGCTGCATCGCTACCCGTAGCCGCATTGACATAAACCATCTGTGCTTGGAGCGGGCCTGCAACAAGCAATAATATAATGGACAATAAATAGCTTAATTTGTGCATCTTTTAAATATTTGTTGGTCGCTTAGCGTACACGGCCGGCCGGCAGGTTGCTTTGATGATCCAAACATAATGAGGTCGCCTGTAACGTCGTTTTCAAGTTCTGTTCAAGTTTTGTCAAGTTTTATCACGCTCATCCACAATGGTTTCTGAAATAAATGAATTGCAGCGTTGCAAGGCAGTCATTGAAGACAAGCTGGGCTGGGGCCCGGCGGACGGCTGGCAGACGGCCGATTTTGAGAACCTGAGCGAACTGATCCTGAACGAAACCGGTGTGTCGCTCAGCACGAGCACGCTCCGGCGCATATGGGGCAGGACAGAGTATAACCACCTGCCCAGCGGAACTACGTTGAACACGCTCGCGCGCTTTGCGGGGGCGGGCGACTGGCGTGCTTTTGTAAAACAAAACAGGGTTGTTGCCACGGAGCTTGGAGAGGAGCTTCCCTTGGCAGTAGCGTCGAAAAATGCACGAAGTTGGAAGAAGCTGGCGTGGATCGCCTCTACGGTCGTGGTGGTTATTCTGGCCGGTATGCTTGCATTCGATAAAGGGGAGCCGCAGCTGGAAAAAAGCGCTTACATTTTCGAAAGCCGCCCGGTAACACGCGGCATTCCCAACTCGGTCATATTTACCTATGACGCATCAGCTTCACCGACGGATTCGGTATTTATTCAACAATCCTGGGACAATACCCGGCGTGTCCTTGTCGACAAAAACCTTCATAAGCACACCTCGGTGTATTACGAGCCCGGTAGTTATAAAGCCAAGTTGGTGATCGGAGATCAGATCGTTCAGGAGCATAAGCTGCTGGTTGGAACCGACGGCTGGTCGGCGTTGATTGACCAGCCTAAAATGCCGGTTTACCTGAAAAGAGAAGAATTCCTGCGTGCCGACGGTATTGGAACGAGTACCAAAATCATTGAGCAGAAGAATATCGCGTTACAACCCGAGCCGCCTTTAATCAAGTATTTCAATGTAGGTAATTTCGAACCGGTGGCGCTCAGTGACTTTTCTTTTTTAACCGAAATAAAAAATGAATACGGTGAGGGCGCGGCAGCCTGCCAGCTGACCTATATCTCCTTGCTTACCGATGACGCACCGATTGTGATACCATTGTCGGCGAAAGGATGTGTTTCGGACCTATATCTAATGAGTGTTGATGACTACCTATCCGGTAAAAAGGCGGACCTGTCGGCGTTGGGAGTTGACTTTTCGGATTGGGTGAGGGTCTTGTGTGCGGCTTCGGGCGGCAAGATCCGCTATTCCATTAACGGCCGGCAGGCCTTTGAGTTCCCTGTGCCTAATCGCCCGATCAAGATACTGGGCCTGGCATTTGGTTTTCGCGGCACTGGCTCGGTCCGGAATATCAGCCTGCAATCGGGAGGTAAGCCGGTTTTTGAAGCATTGTGAAAATCAAAGCCCCAGCATCGGCCAGGGCCTGATTTAATTATGCATCAACTTGAATATCTTGACCGCGCCGTCGGCCTGTTCGAAATGGATGTAGTACATGCCGAGCGGGTACTGTTTCATACTGATCGTAAATGTGGGCGATGTGACTGGCCGGGAAAGCCTTACAATTCCTGAATGGCTGATCACTCTGACGTTGTTCACTTTGCGGTTGCGGATCACAATGCGTAACAGGTCGTCGACCGGGTTAGGATAAACTTCCGCCCACGAAAACTCGGGAAAGCTCAGTGAACGGATACCACTGAATGCAAAGCTTCCGTCGGCGTCGACCATTTTCAGCCGGTAGTAATTCAATCCCGGTTCGGGAATGCTGTCGATGAAAGTGTAGTTTCGGGCGGTGTGGCTTTCAAATGCCGCATTCGACGTCCCAATTACACTCCAGTTACGGGTATCTGTGCTTCGCTGCACATCGAAGTAGGCACTGTTGGTCTCTTCGGTGGTCCGCCATTCGAGCCATGTCATGGCCTCTTTTTTCTGGACATCGAAATATGCCAGTGTTACGGGCAATGGGTCGGACACGATATCGACTTTGACTTGCGCAAGGTTCGAAAGCTGTCCGGACTGGTCGCTCACGGTATAGCCGATCGTTACGCGGCCTTTGAAATCACGATCTGGGGTATACGTTATCAATCCGTTCGCGCTTGCCACCAAGCCCGACTCCGGAGCCTGCACCACTACGAGCGATGCCGGATTGAATGCCGCGCATTCGGAAAGGTCGTTTTTCAGCACGTCGATCACGACTGGCGTATTTACTTTTCCCATCGCAATATCATCGACTGCCGAAGGTTTGTGATGTTTGACCACGATGTAAACCGACTCCCCGGATTCGCAGCCGTCGGCATTGACGCCTACTGCTTTATAAGTGCCTTCATTTTTCACGAGCAACTCGTCTGAGGATGTCCCCGTGATCACCTGATTGTCCAGAAACCATTCGTACCGTACCGCCCCGGCAGATTCGGCTCTGATTCGTAAAGTGGCATCCTTGCACATGAATACTTCCCTGACCTGGCTTTGCGCGGAGGCCCAGCCGGATACGAGAAGCATCCATATGAAAAAGTAGTAGCGCATGACTGCCGCTTTCTGTTTTTTAAGGTCAACCAATTAGTTAAGCGTGATAGCAGGGACAGTCGGTACCGGCAGGTTATGCAGGATTTCTTTTGTTCCACCGATTACCGAGCCAGTCAGTTTCGAAGCCGTGGGAATAAAATCGCCTGTGGTAGGGAGCACATAACTGACGAGAGCGCTGTATGTACCGGCTTCTGTAACATTCAGGGTTGAGGCTGTCTGCCCGCTGATTACCGATCCGCCCTTACTCCATGCAAACGGGGAGATCGTTACGCCGTAGGTATCCAGGCCGGTTGTAGCGGAAACTGTCGCCGATAAGGAAGCAGCTACTGATTTATCGGTACAGAAATTCTCTTTATCAGCCGTAATACTTACAGTGAGAGCGGGGAGTACAATAATGGTGTGCTCGACGACATTGGACAAACAACCATCGAGCACTTCGATAACGCCCAGCGTGATTTTGTGAATGCTGGGCGAGGAAACGGCATCCGAGAAAGTGTGGGTGAGCACTCCGCCGCTTGCCTGGTCGAGCGTTTCGATTACCTGACCTACACCGGGATCGAGCGTCCAGAGATATTGATAGAAATTGGATCCGGCCGCGGGCGAGAGCGAGAACGATTGGCCGTTCACTACATAATAGGTACCGGCTTTGGAAATTTGTGCCACGCAAGAGAAGAACACAACTACAAGGAGGGTGGTAAACAGTTTTTTCATGATTGGAATAATAAAAATGAACAATTATAAAGGATGGTTTGAATTCGAATTTGTCAGGGATTGAGCGCGATACCCGGCGAAACCGGCGGAGCTGATACGAGGATATCCACTTTTTTCCGGGGCGAGGCAATGCAGCCGGATCCCGACTTGGTTATGTCCACGTAATAGGATGCGGTGCCGGCCGCGTTGAGGCCGCTGGCTGTCCAGTTTTGTGCAGTTGAGACAGTGCCGGTGCCGTGCGCCGTCGTATACCAGGTGTACGTGAAACTGCCAATCCCCGATATGCCCAGTTGAGGGGCCAGGGCCGACAATGCTGCCGTGCCGATATTGCTGCAAGCTTTTGGAGTTGTTACCGTGGGAACGTCCGGCGAACGCCGCACATCGTGGATATTAAGGCCATTGCTGCCTAGTCCGACGCCGAGCGCACCAATGTTGAGATCAAGCTCTATCCTGTCAAATATCACCGACGAGCCTCCTGCATCCCTGGGAGCAAAATAGAAAGCGACCTGGTTGTTGTTACCGCCCAGAAGCCCTAGCAAGTCGGCGTCCAGCAGCGCATTGACCAGCGTAGAAGTCCCCACAGGCGTGCTGCCGTTGTAGGCCTGTAATGCAATACCCGAAGCCAGATTTACAGCCAGGAACGAACCACTTTGCGACAGGACAACCCGTACGGCGTCGGCATTGTTGGAAACACCATTGAAAAAGAATGTCTGTTTGATATGTCCGCTGAGCAAAGCTACGCCCGTTGAGGCAAACGAGGATTTGGAATTCAGATCATTATCGATGGCATTTCCGGCGTTTTGGACGTCGAAGCTTCCCAGTGTGAGGCCGGAATAGTCTTTGGTGGACACATTCGGACTGCCACAATCGGCGACGTTAAAAGGGTAGGGATTGGATGTGTTAGTGGCTCCCGGCCCGTAGAAGGCGTAATACACCTGCAAGGTGTTGGTGCCCAGCGCGACAGGTGAGGATACCTTGGTTTTTATATACTTAAATGTGGCCGTAGGGGTAATCGCCAAAAATATTGAGCCATCAGGGGTGTAATAAGTTTTGTAATCGGGAGACTGAACGCTTACCTGGGCTCCATTTTTGTCGTGTACGGTAAGTTCCACACCCCCGCCGAGCAATGCGCTGCTGTTGTTGTTGGTACGTACATACACAGTCACAGGAGCTCCGGTACTGGCGGTTACTTCCACGGGGAATTCGAGCTGAATCCATGCTGAGGAAGTTCCCAACGTACTCGTGGCCGTGAGCAGCGCATAATTATTGTTGGGTTTGATATTCCCGGTAGTGTTTCTGGCATTGTCGGGATTGGCTACCGAAAAGCTTCCTGTGAGGCCGCCGCCTGCGGCAGTGCCTCCATTGGTTTGCTTGTCGGGATATACTGCATTAGAGGGCTGAGCAATGCAAAATGGCACAAACCTTGTACAGCAGGCCAGAGCCAGCAGTAGTTTCAGGTAATATTTTATCAAATGACGAGGAAGGTTTGTTTTTGTAACTAGTTCTACAAATATAGGATCAGAAATGATATATCCAAATTATTTCTACAAAATGAATGCATGGAATATGGTAAATCTTTTTTAACCTACACCTGACGTTTAATCCTGTAAAAAGAGAGCAAAATGACTAACTTCGGCGCTTTCAACAGACTTAGCCGCTTCAAGTGAACAACGATACTTTCAGTCTGCGAACCGTGAATGTACTTCGCTACCTCACCCCGCTTCGGGAGGGTGGTTCGCTTCCTGCCATCGCGGAGGCCGATGATGACTTTCTTTATGTGCTGAAATTCAGAGGTGCGGGACAAGGTACCAAGGCATTGATTTCAGAGCTGATAGGAGGGGAACTCGCCCGTTTTCTGGGACTTAAAGTGCCCGAAATCGTGTTTGCAAACCTCGATGAAGGATTCGG
>DATMSL010001010.1:0-9172 GCA_035565435.1 Dyadobacter sp.
CGTCGTCACGCCGGGCGTCGTCACGCCGGGTGTCGCTACGCCCGGCGCATTGAAGCTCTGGTATAAAAAGCCTGCCGGAAATACCTGGACCGACGCATTGCCCGTCGGGAACGGCCGGCTAGGGGCCATGGTGTATGGTAATCCCGAAAAAGAGGTCCTTAAACTCAACGAATCGACGGTGTGGGCAGGTGGTCCCAACCGTAACGACAACCCCAATGCTCTTGCCGCATTACCTGAAGTGCGCAAACTGATTTTTGAAGGCAGACACGATGAGGCGGCTAAACTCGCCGCGGAGAAAATTGAGTCGAAGACGACGAACGGGATGATGTACCAGCCTGTGGGCAATCTGAACATCGATTTCCCCGGTCATGAAAACTTCAAGGATTATTACCGCGAACTCGACATCGAGCAAGCCGTAACAACTACTTCCTACATCGTCGACGGCGTGAAATATACCCGGCAGGTCATCGCGTCTGTGCCGGATCAGGTGATTGCGATTCGGCTGACGGCCGATAAACCCGGCAAACTCACATTCACTTCGTTTTTGAACAGTCCGCAGAAGGGAGAAAGGAAGATGGAGAAAGGAGGAAAAATGATTTTTGCGGGAATCAGTGGAGATAAGGAAGGTATCAAGGGGCAGGTGGCGTTTCGCGCGCATGTGCTGGTAGCACCAGAGGGCGGACAAATGAGCGCGGGAGATACCTCGTTGACGGTAAGCAAGGCGAATGCGGCCACGATTTACATTTCCATTGCTACCAATTTCGTGAACTACAAAACGCTGACGGCCAATCCGCAAGCCAAAGCAGACCAGTACCTGGGCAAAGCCGCCGCCAAGCCATTCCATACAATTCTGAAAAGCCACATTGCTGCCTATCAGCATTATTTCAATAGGGTAAAACTCGATTTGGGAACTTCGGAGGCCGCGCAATGGCCTACGGATGAGCGTATTGTAAAATTTGCATCAGGTTATGATCCGCAGTTGGTGGCGTTGTATTTCCAGTTTGGACGGTATTTGCTGATCTCTTCCTCACAACCGGGCGGTAACGGAATGCCGGTAGGGCAGCCTGCTAATTTGCAAGGCATCTGGAACCAGCAAATGAACCCACCGTGGGGCAGTAAGTATACCATCAATATCAATACCGAAATGAATTATTGGCCTGCGGAGGTCACCAACCTCACCGAACTGCACGAGCCGCTGGTACAAATGGTGAAAGAGCTGTCGGAGACGGGGCAGGAGACGGCCCGAGTAATGTATGGCGCGAAGGGTTGGCTTGCACACCATAACACCGACTTATGGCGCATTACCGGCCCGGTTGACCCGATTTTTTACGCCATGTGGCCTATGGGCGGAGCCTGGCTGAGCACGCATTTGTGGGAAAAATATTGCTATTCGGGTGATAAGGAATACCTCAGATCGGTGTACCCGGCGCTGAAAGGTTCGGCCCGGTTCTTTGTCGATTTCCTGGTGCCTGAGCCGACACATCAATGGCTGGTAGTGGTACCTGGCATGTCGCCCGAGAATGCCCCGGCGATCCGCCCGAAAACGACGATCGGCGCGGGGAATACAATGGATAACCAGATCGTGTACGACATTTTTACCGCGACTATTCGTGCGGCGGAGGCGCTTGGAACCGATCCTGATTTTGTCAAAACATTGAAAACCAAACGCGCGCAGCTGCCTCCGATGCAGGTCGGGAAATTCGGACAGTTGCAGGAATGGCTCGAAGACCTCGACAGTCCCGAGGACAAGCACCGCCACATTTCGCATTTGTATGGATTGTATCCTTCGCACCAGCTTTCGGCTTACCGCACGCCTGAGCTTTTCAGCGCGGCGAGGACTTCGCTGGAACATCGTGGCGACGTTTCTACCGGCTGGTCGATGGGTTGGAAGGTAAACTGGTGGGCGCGCCTGCTCGATGGCAACCGTGCTTACAAACTCATTACGGACCAGCTTTCACCCGTGAACGCGCCTGGCAAAAAAGGCGGCGGCGGTACTTACACCAACCTCTTCGATGCACATCCGCCATTTCAGATTGACGGAAACTTCGGCTGTACGGCCGGTATCGCCGAAATGCTTATGCAAAGCCACGACGGCGCCATTCATTTGCTCCCAGCCATTCCCGACAGCTGGAAAAACGGGTCGATCAGTGGTTTGCGGGCACGTGGCGGTTTTGAAATTATGACATTGGAATGGGAAGAGGGAAAGGTTTCAAAGTTGGTTATCAAGTCAAATCTGGGCGGAAACTGCCGGTTGAGACTGCCTAATGCACTGAAAGGACATTCCCTGACGCTTGCCGGCAGCGTCCCGAATAGCAATCCGTTTTATCAACTGATGGATATTCCCAAGCCAATAGTTTCCCCCGCTGCCCAAATTCCTACCTCGAAGTTGCCGGAAACGGCTTTGTACGATTTCAAATCAGAAAAAGGAAAGACCTACACATTTACCCGCTGACCTAACCCTTAATTAAACCTATCCCCATGAACAAGAAGATCTGGATCGCCGGAATGCTGGCGGCCACACTGGTTACTTGCCAGGTATCGAGGCAAAATGGTTCTAAAAACGACATGCTGCGTACCACGGATGCGTCGGTAAGTGCCATTCCTGCATTTACAGATAATCCCTCACCTGTTCACCTGACGCCCGAGCAAAGCATTAAAACATTCAAATTACCCAAAGGCTACCACCTCGAACTGGTGGCCAGTGAGCCGATGATCCACGAGCCGGTGGCCATTGCCTGGGACGGTAATGCGCGTATGTACGTAGCCGAACTCAACACATACATGCAGGATGTCGAGGGCACGGACGAACATGCGCCTACCAGCAGGGTAATGCTGCTCGAAGACACTAATGGCGACGGCAAAATGGATAAGAGTTCGGTCTTTATCGATAAAATGCTTTTGCCGAGAATGCTGCTTTGTGTAGGGAATGAATTGCTTGTCAATGAGACGGATACCTATAATGTTTACAGTTATAAAGACAATAATAAAGATGGCGTAGCCGATGAAAGACGCCCGGTTTACACGCCTGACAAAAAGGCTCCCGGAAATCTCGAACACCAGCGCAGCGGTCTCGATTGGAACGTCGACAACTGGATTTATATGGCCGTGGACGCAGTTCGCTTCCGGTATACCGATGGGATCTTGAAACCCGACTCCATTCCGAGTGGTTCGAACGGACAATGGGGGCTTACGCACGATAACTACGGTCGTTTATACTTCTCGTCGGCAGGCGGCGAAACGCCCGCATTGGGCTTTCAGATCAACCCGGTTTATGGCCGGATGGAGTTTGCGGACCAGTACAAGGAAGAATTCAATGAGGTGTGGCCTATTATTAAAACCCCTGATGTGGAGGGTGGCCTGAAACGCCTGCGCCCCGATACGACGCTGAACCATTTCACGGCGAGCTGTGGCCAGGTGATATTCCGTGGAGACAAGCTTCCGGCCGATCTGCAAGGCGATTTGCTGATTAGCGAGCCGGTGGGAAGGCTCATCCGTCGCGCGAAAGTGACAAACAGAAATGGTAAGATCACGCTCGAAAATGCTTACGACAAAGAAGAATTCATCGCTTCGACTGACATGAATTTCCGTGCTGTGAATATGTATACCGGGCCGGACGGCTGCCTGTACATTGTAGATATGAACCGCGGGATCATTCAGGAAGGCAATTGGACAGGACCGAAAAGTTATCTGCGTCCGCAAATCAAGCGGTTGGGGCTGGATAAAAACATTCAGCATGGCCGCATTTACCGCCTTGTGCACGACGGCATGGTGCCCGGGCCGAAGCCTAAAATGCTGGACGAAAATTCGAAAAAGCTGGTAGAGTACCTCGGCCATCCCAATGGCTGGTGGCGTGATAATGCACAGAAAGAACTCGTGGTACGCAACGACCAATCGGTCGTGCCGCTACTGAAAGCGATTGCCGCAGGTGAAAGCAATGAGGCGATCAAATCACCGTCGGCGCTCGCACGTCTGCACGCATTATGGACGCTGGAAGGGTTGAATGCATTGGATCAGAATAGCATTACCCGTGCATTGAAAGACAATGATTTCGAAATCCGGAAAGCGGCTGTACGCATGACGGAGCCTTATTTGAAAAAGAGTGACACGATGGTGGAAACATTGGCCGCATTAAAATCCGACCCCGTTGCCGATGTACGTATGCAGCTGATATTCTCATTGGCATACAGCGAGTCACCGAAGGCGAGAGCGTTGGCTGGTGAAATTGTGAGGAATGCCAATGGCACAGAAGTGCTGGCACGTGCGCAACGCAGCGTAGAAAAGAATGAAGATGCCAAGAAATTCGGGATGAAACTGGGGCGCCTCGATGCGCCCGACAGGACGTTGGTCATGAATGGCTCGGTGATCTATAAATCACTGTGCGCGACCTGCCATGGCGCAGATGGGGCAGGTTTGGCCAGCAAAACCGCACCGGCATTGAGGGGATCACGCAGGTTGAACCGGAACAATACCCAGGCCTCGGTGCGGATCCTGCTGCACGGTTTGTCGGGGCCGATCGAAGGTAATACTTACCCCACAGAGATGCCATCGATGAAAGACAACGACGACGAATGGATCGCCTCGGTGCTTAGTTATGTGCGGCATGAGTTCACGAACTCGCCGCCCGTGCGCCCGGCCGATGTAAAAAATATCCGGGAGCAGACTGTATCGCGCGATAAGGCATATACGCTGGATGAATTGTCGATCCAATAGCTGAAACTAGAACCGAAACTTTGAAATAATGGGAATTGAGCAGTTTTTGCGGTCGGCGAAAAAGGGCATGGGCTTGTCGGCGGTTGCATTGGGCATGGCGATGATGCTGGGCAGTGGCTTTTCGCATCCACAAACCGCTGGTTCCGGGTCGGACGGTCCCGGACAGGCAGGTCCCGGAGCATCGGCTCCCGGATCCGATTGGCCAGGCTATGGCGGGAATAAGGCCGGGAATCGCTATTCGCCGCTGGATCAGGTTCATATCGGTAATGTCGAAAACTTGCAGGTGGCGTGGATGTACGACGCTTCCGAAAAGCCTGATCCGGCCAGTCCGGGCAGGCAGCGGAACCGGGCCATTCAATGCCAGCCGATTGTCGTGAATGGTGTATTGTTCGGTACTACGCCGGAGTTGAAGCTTTTCGCCTTGAAAGCAGGAACCGGCGAGCAGATTTGGAAATTCGAACCATTCAAAGACGATCGGCTTAATTCAAACCGGGGTGTGGTATATTGGGAGAATGGTAATGACAAACGTATACTCTACACGGTTGGATCGAGCTTGTATGCGGTGAATGCCGTTACAGGTGAGATTGTAAGGCGTTTTGGAAAAGATGGTCGGGTAGATATTCACGCTGGTTTACAGACTGGCCTGGACCATGATGTAAGTAAGCTTTCCGTCAATGCGACGAGTCCTGGGATTGTATTCAAAAATACATTCATACTCGGCTCGGCAGTTTCCGAATCAGGCGATGCCGCGCCGGGGCATATTCGTGCATTTGACGTGGTTACCGGTGATTTGAAATGGGTTTTTCATACTATCCCGCAACCCGGCGAATACGGCTACGGTACCTGGCCGAAGGATGCTTACAAGAAAATCGGGGCTACCAACAATTGGAGCGGCATGAGTCTTGATGAAAAACGGGGCGTGGTGTATTTCGGCACAGGATCACCGGCCTCCGACTTCTATGGCGGTGCCCGCAAGGGTAGTAACCTCTTCGCCAACTGCATTATGGCGCTCGACGCCGAAACCGGCAAGCGGAAATGGCACTACCAAACTATCCACCACGACCTCTGGGACCGCGACCATCCAAGCCCTCCAAACCTGACCACGATCACCCACGATGGTAAGCGGGTAGATGTAGTGGTTCAAAGCACGAAAGATGGGCTCGTTTATGTACTCGACCGTGACAAAGGCACTTCCATTTTTCCGGTAGAAGAGCGAAAAGTGCCCGTTAAAGGTCTTCCAGGTGAGTATCCTTACCCAACCCAGAAATTTCCGTTGAAACCGGCTCCGTTATCACGGCAGGTTTTCACAGAAGCAGACATTACAGATATTTCCCCGGAGGCGCATGCATACGTGAAGGAGCGTTATCTCAAAATCAAAACAGACCACAAATTTGCTCCCCCGAGTACCAGCGGCACATTGCTGTTCGGTTACAGCGGCGGGGCTGAATGGGGCGGTAATGCAGTGGACCCCGACGGCGTTTTCTACCAGAATGTAAATGAAGAGCCCTGGGAGCTCATTATGGTGGATGCGGCGCAGAAGAAGTCCGAAGCGCCGCGTACACTGGGCAACTCGTTGTATCTGGCCAACTGCGCGGCCTGCCACGGACAGGATCGAAAAGGCAGTGGGCCGGAGCTGCCTGCGTTGGCGGATATTGGTAAGAAGCTGAGTCCGGTGCAGATCAAAGGCATTCTCAAAACGGGTAGCGGCCGGATGCCGTCGTTCGGGCATTTGTCGGACAAGGAGCACGATGCATTGATTGATTTTCTTTTAAATCGTGAGAAAGAGGGTACATCGCCCATGAAAACGGCTAATGCTGCCGCCAAGCCAGCTAGCAAAGATGGCTTCCCGTACATGCCCGCGTACGTGAGCAAAACGTGGCAGCGTTTCACCGACCAGAATGGCTACCCGGGCGTAAAGCCACCCTGGGGCACATTGAATGCGATTGACCTGAATACCGGCGAATACCTCTGGCGTGTGCCACTGGGTGAATATCCGGAGCTTACAAAGAAAGGCATTCCCATAACCGGTACCGACAGTTACGGCGGCCCGCTTGTGACGGCTGGCGGCCTGGTATTCATAGCCGGTACCAAAGACGAAAAGATCCGCGCATTTGATAAGAAAACAGGGAAAACCGTTTGGGAGTACCAATTACCCGCAGGCGGCTTCGCTACACCGATCACCTACCAGATCGACGGCAAGCAGTACATCGTGATTGCAGCCGGTGGCGGCCGTGGACAGAAAATAGGAGGGAATTATATCGCTTTTGCATTGAAATAACACTAAACCTTTACATAATGAATAAAAAAGAAAACCCCGCAGAAAACAGCCGCCGCAACGCGATGAAATTACTCGCGACAGGCTCAGCAGCCGGTTTACTGTCGCTGTTTGACAGCCCAAAGGCCCGTGCAGAGCGCTACGAGACGCCGCAATATGCCAAAGGAGTAGCGCCCGTGACCATTACCAACGTGAAAGCCATTACCACGGCTCCCGGTGGCTCCAATCTGGTGATCGTGAAGGTAGAAACGTCCGAACCGGGGTTGTACGGCCTTGGATGCGCCACATTTACGCAGCGTGCGATGGTAGTCATACCTGCTGTGAATATTTATCTGAACGAGTTTTGTGTAGGCAAAGACGTCGACAATATCGAAGACATGTGGCAATCGGCGTATGTGAGCTCGTACTGGCGTAATGGTCCGGTGCTGAACAATGCATTGTCCGGTCTGGATCAGGCGCTTTGGGATATCAAAGGCAAACGTGCCAAAATGCCGGTTCACCAGTTGCTCGGGGGCAAGGCGCGTATTGCGGTAGATACCTATACGCATGCGAGCGGACCTACACCCGAGGCCATTGCCGATAAAGTGCAGCAATATATGTCGGAAGGCTTCCGGCACATCCGTATTCAACAGGGCGGTTACGGCGGGGTAGGAGCCATGGACGAGATCAAGCCTGATTTCAAAACCGCCGGTTTTGGTCGGGCTTCCGATGACTTCTCCGACCAGCGTACCTATCTGAAACGTGTGCCCAAAATGTTCGAAATGGTGCGCAAAAGATGCGGTGAAGATATTGAGCTGCTGCACGATATGCACGAGCTCGTGGAGCCGATGGATGCGATCAACATGATCAAAGGTTTGGAAGAATACCGCCCGTATTTCATTGAAGACCCATTTTCGCCCGAGAATATGGGTTGGTTCAAACAGCTGCGCCAGAGCACCACGGTGCCTATTGCCATGGGTGAACTTTTTAACAATATCAACGAATTCCGCGATCCGATGGCGCACCAGCTTTTCGACTTCATCCGCTGTCACATCTCACAGATCGGCGGGATTACGCCAGCCATGAAGGTAGCGCGACTCGGGGAGTGGTTCAACGTGAAAACGGCATGGCACGGGCCGGGAGATACTTCGCCGGTGGGACACGCAGCGAACAACAATATCGATATCGCCGTGTGGAACTTCGGGATTCAGGAGTCGCAGCGTTTTAGCGAAAAAGTACAGGAGGTGTTCCCTGGCTGCCCGACGATCAAGAACGGCTACTATTATGTGAATGAAACGCCAGGCCTCGGGATCGACATTAATGAGAAGGAGGCGGCCAAATATCCGATTGGCACCAAGTCGCGATGGACGGTGCGCAAGAGCGACGGTACGCTTTTAAAGCCCTGATAACCAATATTTAAAATGCTAATGACCTATTTTTTATGGGAATTGTTTAAAAAAACGACCAAAAACGATGCCTGTTAATGCTTTGTTAAGCTTTTTTTAAGGGTGGGATTTTAGGTTTGCCGGACTTATCAATCAATTTTCCGGCACCATTTCCTATGAATGATTCAGACTTGTGGAGAAGTTTCCGAAACGGGGATGAAACGGCTTTTTCAATGCTTTACAAATCCCATATCGACATGCTGTACCGGTATGGACATAAACTGAGCGTCGACACACAGCTGGTGGAAGACTCGATCCAGGACATGTTTATCGAGCTCTGGAACAGCCGCAAGAGGCTTTCAGATACGGATAGCATCAAATATTACCTTTTCCGGGTGTTGCGCCGCAAGATCTCGCAGCACCCGCTAAACCGAAACGTAGCCGGTGCCGGGGCAGAGATTTCTGCCTTCGAGCATCGGTTTTTTTCCGTTTCCACCGAAAGCGAGCTCATCGATACCGAGAGCGAGCAGGGCCGCTCGCACGTACTCGGGCGTGCGCTCACGCAATTACCTCCGCGCCAGCAGGAAGTCGTAAACCTGCGGTACTACCATGAGTTCACCCACCAACAGATCGCCGAAATCATGAACATTTCACTGCAATCGGTGCATAACACGCTGCAAAAGTCGATGAAGGGGCTGAGAGAGCTATTGTCCGGCTATTCTGAGATTATTTTAACAGCATTATTAATCCTTCCATTAACCTGAAACCGTCATTTAAAAATGACGGCAACAGATTTTTTTTCTGTCATTTTTAAGAGACTGAC
>DATMSL010001011.1:0-12512 GCA_035565435.1 Dyadobacter sp.
GGCCCGCGAAGTGAATTATATCAATTCCTTGCAGGGAAAACTGGCCGGCGTGCAGATTGGCGGCAACAGCGGCTCGATGGGCGGCTCGTCGCGGGTGACGATCCGGGGGTTGAAATCCATCTCCGGCAATAACAATGCGCTGTTCATTGTCGACGGCGTGCCGATGGCCAACATGAACCTGAACTCGTACGGCGTCACGGGCGGGCAGGGGACTGGTGGTGGCGGTTATGATTACGGTAATCCGGCCCAGCTCATCAATCCCAACGACGTGGAGAATATCTCGGTACTGAAAGGTGCTGCTGCAACGGCACTTTACGGGAGTCGCGGGCAGAACGGGGTCATTTATATTACTACCAAAACCGGCAAGGGCTCGGGCAAGCTTTCTTTGAATTATGACCTGAACATTCAGGCCGATCAGGTGTCGCTTTTGCCCAAATTCCAGAACCTTTACGGGGGCGGCGGAAGTTCGAGCTTTACAAAATTATATGTCAATCAGAACCCGTCGGGCTTCCTGCCGGGTGGCGGTACTTACGACGATGGCGACGGCAAAGGCCGCTACGATCTAATTCCCGACTACGGTACCGATGAATCGTGGGGGCCGAAAATGGAGGGGCAACTGGTGCGGCATTACTGGTCGTGGGACCAGGACCGTAATAACCCTAATTTTGGTAAAACAGCACCGTGGAGCCCGCATCCGGATAATGCGAAGGATTTTTTCAAAACCGGAGTCACATTCTCGAACAACCTCTCGGTCGCCAGCAGCGGCGATAATGGTTCGATCCGTTTTTCGGCAGGGCAGACCAAGCAGAACTTCATTTATCCGGGAAGTAGCCTGAACCGCTTTTTCATCAGCCTGAACACGGTTTACAAATTCACCGACAAGTTTACATTCAGCGGGGGGATCAACTATGTGAATGATCATTCCAAAGGCCGGCCGGGAACAGGTTTTTTTGGCAATAACCCGATGCTGTTTTATGTGATGTTCGGGCAGCGGCAGATCGACGATGCTTACCTGCGCAACTACAAATATGCCGATGGTACCGAGCAATCGTGGAACCGCACGGCATGGAATATCCAGAAACCTGCATTTACTCAAAACCCTTACTGGAACCAGTACGAAAACTACAATACCGACCAGAATAACCGGTATTTCGGGAATGCGGGCCTTACCTATAAGCTCACTGACTGGCTCTCTGCCGATGTCCGCGTTTTCTCCGACTATCTCAACCACCTGGACGAGGTCAGGAGTGCGAAGGGCTTTTTCGTAGGGTCTTATGCCAAACGGGCAGTGATTAACAATGAGAACAACTACCAGGGAACACTGAATGTCAATAAAAGCTTCGCCGATTCGAAATTCACGCTGGAAGCCGTGGCGGGAGGAAATATATTGCGGATTAAATCGAGTATCGACGCCGGAACTACGAATGGCGGATTGCAAAATCCGATGGTGTATGTGCTGCAAAACTCGGTGACGCCTGCGACTGTTTCCAATTCTTATGGAAACAAGCAGATCAACTCGCTTTTTGGCTCGGTGACATTGGGCTATAATAAATTCCTGTATCTCACTGCCACCGGTCGCAACGACTGGGCTTCGACCTTGAAGCAGACCGGTAACTACTCGTATTTCTACCCATCGGTTGCCGGTTCGTTTATATTCTCTGACCTTATTACCGATGCCAAATGGCTCACGCTCGGCAAGGCGCGTCTCTCGTATGCGCGCGTGGGTAATGATGCCGATCCGTACTCGGTGTCAAGGTATTACGATTACGTGGCGCCTTTTGATACCTATCCTTTGCAAAGCACTTCGGATAAGCTTTTTAATAGCAGGCTTAAACCGGAACTGTCGTCGGAAACGGAGGCAGGTGTGGATTTCAAGTTTTTCAATGACCGCCTCGGTGCGAATTTTACGTATTACAACCGCAAGACTAAAAACCAGATCTGGAACGTTCAGATCCCTTCCGAAAGCGGATTTACGACCAAAGTTGTGAATGGCGGTACGGTGCAGAATAAAGGGATCGAGCTCACATTGTCAGCTACACCTGTACAGACTACTAATTTCAGCTGGCGGGTAGGGCTTAATTTCTCCAAAAACAAGAACATTGTCCTCGATCTGAACAGTACCGGCGATAACATTGCGGGTATCGAACGGTTCATTATCGGTACCGAGCGACGTACGAACAAGGTATCGATGGTGGCGCAGAAAGGAATGTCGCTCGGCACTATGCTGGGGACGGATTACGTATACGACTCCAAAGGTAACAAAACCGTGGCCGACAACGGGACTTATAATGTGACGCCCACGCCGGTGATCATCGGGGATGCCAATCCGGACTTTATCGGAGGCTTGTCGAATATGCTAAGCTACAAGAATTTTTATCTGTCGGCATTATTGGATTTTCAAAAGGGCGGTGATTTCTTTTCGTATACCAATTTGTACGGAAACAAATCGGGGATGCTGAAAGAGACGGCGGAGAATGGTATCCGGGAAAACGGTGTGGTGAATCCGGGCGTGAAGGCCGATGGGTCGCCTAATGATATTGTGGTGCCCGCCCGGACGCACTTTAATGCTGACGGTGGTAACCGGATCAGCAGGGCCAATCTTTATGACGGCAGCTACATTTACCTCCGTGAGGTGCGGCTGGGCTGGTACCTGCCCGACAGCTGGGCACAAAAGATCCGTATGCAGGCGTTGCGTGTGACACTTACGGGAAGGAACCTCTGGCTGATCAAAAGCAATGCGCCGAATGTCGACCCTGCCAACATTACCAATTCCATCAGCAATCAGATCGGCTTTGAAGGCGGTGCATTGCCGGCCGTGCGCAGCTATGGTGTGAACCTGAATGTTACTTTCTGATCCGGTCTTAAATCGAATGATATGAAAAACAAGATATTACTACTGCTTGCCATCTTGCTGGGCTTCACAGGATGCGACAACTTCGAATCCCTGAATACCGACCCGGCGCGGTCGAGTGAAACGCAGCCGGAATTCCTGCTTTCCAATGCCGAAAAGCGCGCAAGCGACCTGATGTACGATTCCTATTTCAACGGGCGGATCGGTATGGAGCTTTCACAATACTGGATGGGTACCGACAAGACTTCCGACGGGCGTTTCCTGTTCACCAATGACGGTCTGTGGGCAGGGCTGTACGCCGGCCCGCTGATGGATTTGAAGGAGATCAGCAACTATTACGACCGCCATCCGACCGAAAAAAGCGCGCATACCCTGGCCGTGGCCGAAATCCTGAAAGCCTGGATTTTTCACGTGCTGACCGATGTGTACATCGATATTCCTTACACGCAGGCATTGCAGGGCGAGAATATTCCGCAGCCCGTGTTCGACCAGGGAAAGGATGTGTATACGGCGCTGCTCACTTCCCTGAAAACGCAGATCGATGTGCTTTCGGGTACTTCTTCCGGTGTGATACGCGGGGATATTATCGCCAAAGGCGACGTGCAGCAGTGGATCCGGATCGCGAATGCATTGCGCTTGCGCATTGCGATGCGTATGGCCGACGCCGCGCCCGCGGAAGCGAAAACGGTGATCGAAGATGCTGCTAAGAATACGCTGACCGGCACTGCCCAGGATGTGTATTTCCCTTACAATGTGGCTACGACGACCAATCGCTTCCCATATAACGATGTGGAACGCCCGCTGGTGGAATTTGCGGTTACATCTACGTTGGTGGAATACTTACAATCGGTCAATGACCCGCGTTTGCCAGTTTTTGCACGCCCTGATGAAACCAATGGCAAATACATCGGCAAAGTGTATGGCACCGAGGCCAATTCGCCGACGATGATCGGCCTCTCGAAGCCGGGCGTAATTGCTTACAGCGGTTCGGCAAAGGGTTATATGATCACTTTTGCGGAGGTAGCATTTATCAAAGCGGAAGCTGCTGCACGCGGAATGAATGTGGGGAGCGACACACCCGAAACGCTGTACAACGAGGCCGTGAAGGCGTCGATGGCGCAATGGGGCATTGTCGACGCGAAAGCGGTGGAAGCTTATCTGAAAGCCGTGCCCTACACGGCGGGGACCTGGAAAAACGTGATTGGTACGCAGAAATGGATAGCCATGTATATGCAAGGGCTGCAATCCTGGCTGGAACGCCTGCGGCTCGATCCGAAGAAGCCGGATGGCACAGCGCTGTTTATCCCGCCAGCGTCAGGTAGCCTTGATCCGGACGTTACCGATGTGCCTAAACGGTTGAAATACCCTAGTAACACACGCGCCAGCAATGCACAAAACAGTGAGAGTGCTGCCAAACGGATAGGGGGTGATACTCAGGCGGTGAAGAACTGGTGGGACGTCCAGTGAAAATTAAGATTTTGTTAAAGCATCCTCTATCTTGATTCGGCTCCTTACCTTTGGCGCCGAATTAAGTTTGGATGTGAGATGACGCACGAAAAAATATTTGTTTTAGAAACCGGAAGAGCCGTGAAAGTAAAAGTGGAGGGCGTACTAGCCGACGACCTCTCGAAAGTAAGTATCCAGGTCGATGTTTTGATTAAAGATCCGAAGGAAGAGGAGTTCAGACCGCCCATTGGTCTGACGCACCCGAAGTACTGGAAATTGAAGAACCTCGAACCTGAGAAAGCCAGTGCGCTGCAAATTCAGTACAGCGGCGTACACCGTAAGCAAATCAGGAAAACCATCCGGGAGTTTGACAAATTGCATGCTTTGGAGGTTCAAGACTAATCCTTTTTCAGTAAGCTAAAATGAGATACACCACTATCGTAAAAAAAAGCCTGGCCATTCTTTGGCTGGGCTTCAATGCGCCCGTCGTTTCCGCGCAAACTGTCGGCCAGCCGCTGCCTGCCTGGCAGGAGGGAGAAATGGATATTCATCATATCAACACCGGTATGGGTAATGCAACGTTCATGATCCTGCCGGACGGGACTACTTTCCTCGTGGATGCGGGTGCACTCGATCCCACGGAGGCGCGCACGCAAAGCCCGCGTAACACGAAGGCAAAACCCGGCGCCGAACGCCAGCCCGGCGAATGGATAGCGCGGTATATTCGCAAGGTATCCAAAACACCGGTAGTGGATTATGCGCTGATGACGCATTTCCATGACGATCATATGGGGACACCGACGTCGGTTTCCAAACGGTCGGAGCCGGGCAAATATGTTTTGGCAGGCATTACGGAGGTGGCGGAGTTTGTGTCGGTGAAAAAGATCATCGACCGCGGCTGGCCGGATTATACCTATCCGCGCCCGTCAACGGATACCATGATGCAGAATTACCGGACGTTCCTGGATTGGCAGGTGAAGAATAAGGGGCTGCGTGTAGAGGTAAGCGTTCCGGGTAGGAATGACCAGATCGTGTTGCTGCATAATCCTCAGAAGTACAAAAGTCTGTTCGAAGTGCGGAATATTTCAGCTAACGGCGAAATCTGGACGGGCGTAGGGGCAACGACCCGCAAGCATTTTCCTGAATTGAAAGACCTGAAAACCGAGCAATATCCGAGTGAAAATATGTGCAGCATTGCCACCAGGATCAGCTACGGGAAGTTTGATTACTTTACCGGCGGAGATACGCCGGGTGTTTTGCAACCTGGCGTTCCGGCTTGGCATGATGTGGAGACGCCCGTGGCGAAAGCCGTGGGGCCTGTGGATGTGCATATCCTGGACCACCATGGCAACCGGGATTCGCAAAACGATTTTCTGCTAAGCGCACTACGGCCTCGCGTGCTGGTAATCCCCGTGTGGTCGTCGGATCACCCCGGGCACGATGTGCTCGACCGCATTTTTTCGCAGCGTATCTATCCAGGCGAGCGGGATGTATTTGCAACTGACATGCTGGAAGCCAACAAGCTGGTGATAGGTGAGATGCTCAACCGTTTGAAAAGCGACAGCGGCCACGTGGTCGTGCGGGTGGCTAACGGGGGAGACAGTTACCGGGTTTTTGTATTGGACGACCGTGACGAGCGGCTGAAAATTAAATCCATTCACGGGCCTTACGCCTCCCGTTAAAAAGAAAGTCATAGCTTTTCCGGCGTTTGCCATTTAAGGCGCTGCGTTGTCTATTTCAAAAGCCGTTTCGCCCATTTGGGCGTTATCCCGATTTCCCGTGCTGGTATGTGAACCTACTTTTGACCCGTCAATCATTCACATACCAAACAATTAAAATGATGAAAATCAACACGGGTGTTTCCTTAAAATCTGTATTCTTTTCCGCCCTGCTCGCATTCGGGTTTGTTTCCTGTAACAATGATGAAGCCTCAGGCAACCAACCAACACCGGTAGCAGTGGACTACCATCAGACGGCTAAAACACAATTTGTCGAAGCAGGTGGTGTGAAATATGCCTACCGCGTTCTCGGCGATCAGCCGGGCATTCCGCTGGTATTGCTGGCGTCTCTCGGCAGCTCGATGGACGACTGGGATCCTGCCATTACCAATGGGCTGGCGCAGAAACATAAAGTGATTTTGTTCGACAATCGCGGCGTGGGAAGTTCTACGGGACTGGTACCGGCCACCATTGGAGAAATGGCCACCGACGCCGTGGCGTTTATGAAGGCAATGGGCTTTACGAAAGTAGACCTGATGGGTTTCTCGATGGGCGGCTTCATTACCCAGCAAATCCTGCTCACGGAACCATCGTTGGTTCACAAAGCCATTCTCACTGGTACAGGGCCGAAGGGAAGCGAAGGACTTGCAAATCTGCCGAATATCATCGCATCGACCGCCAATCTTACGCCGGAAGAAACCTTCCTGACATTCGGCTTCACCAAATCCGAAGCAAGCCTGAATGCCGGAAAATCCTCATACCAGCGCATTCAGCAGCGTAAAACCGATCGTGACCAACCTTTGAGCCAACAGGCTGGTGGCGCACAGCTGACAGCGGTACTTGCCTGGGCGAAGCCTTCTCCCGACGCATTGAATGAGCTGAAAGCAATCCAACAGCCGGTATTGTATGTGCAAGGGAAAAATGATGTACCCGTTCCCGTGATCAACGCCATTAAGGCTTCGCAGAGTATCCCGAATGCGAATCTGGTAGTATACCCCGACGCAGGCCATGCCGCATTCTGCCAGTATGCAGATCGGTTTGTGCAAGAAGCAGTTGATTTTCTGGCAGAATAAAAGCTACTACATCATTTTCGAAGTAGTGTGCCGTTCGGACATTTTCCGGGCGGTACTTTTGCTTATAAACAGCTACTTAGGTCCCCGCAGGATAAACGGTATTTTGTTTGCTTTGAAATCGGAAAACAGTGCAATACATTGGCTGAAACAAAGGTATTTTCAATCAATCACACTTATGGAACTGACGAACTATATCTCGTGGGCTATTATGATAGGCACGGGAAGTTGGGGATTATTTTCGGTAATTAAATACATCTCGATCTTTTTTAAAGACGAAGTGACGTTTACCAATCTCAGAAATGGCAAAACAATTACATTAGGGAAACATCACCGGAAAGGTCAGGCCGAGGAACTTCTGGATTTTTTTGAGTGAAAATGTCCTCAATCAGAAGAAGGAAGACGGTAAGCAGGGCGGATAGCTCGGTAACCGCAATCGCATCGTTCTATTCCACTATTATCCTCCACTTCCCTGAATCTGGATTAAAGGGAATTTTATCGGTGTGTGCACCAGTATTTGGTTACTTGACCTTTATTATTTGGAGATTGCTGAGATCTAATGCCAACCTTGCATATCACGAATTCAAAACGAAGAGATATCTGACAGAGCTCGAAATTGAAAAGCGTTGTCCAGGCTTATCGTGCGACGATCTCAGAATCATTGAGGCGCAGATAAGGATGTACAAATCAGCAATTCATCAAAAAAGGACAGAAGATCTCAATATGGATTGATGTAAAAATATTTACCCCGGTACCGCAGCCGGTGCCGGGGTAAATAGCCTACAAAGTAGCCATATCAATCACGAACCGGTACCGTACGTCGCCTTTGAGCATGCGTGCGTAGGAAGCGGTAATGTCTTTGATGTCAATCAGCTCGATGTCGGATACAATGTTGTGCTCGGCGCAGAAATCAAGCATTTCCTGTGTTTCGGCTATGCCTCCGATACCGGAACCAGCCATACTCCGGCGGCCGGTCAGCAGTGAAAATGGTTGAACAGAATAAGGCTCGGTCGGGACACCTACATTGATCAGTGTCCCGTTCGTACGAAGCAGCGACAGATAAAGATCCATATCGTGCACCGCGGAAACCGTATCAAGGATGAAATCGAAGCTGCCTTTAACAGCATTTACCTGCTCGGGATCGGAGGTAACCACGAAATGATGCGCACCAAGGTTTTTTGCGGCTTGTTCCTTGGAAGCAGAGGTACTAAGCACGGTAACTTCCGCGCCAAATGCCACACCGAATTTTACCCCCATGTGGCCCAGGCCGCCAAGGCCGAGTACCGCCAGCTTGTGACCTTTACCCACTTTCCAGTGGCGTAATGGTGAATACGTGGTGATACCGGCGCACAACAATGGGGCGGTGGCTGCCAAAGACAATTTGTCGGAAACAGAAAGAACGAACTCCTCGCGGACGACAATGGTATTGGAATAACCACCATAAGTAGGCACGCCGCTGCGGTCGAGGTTGTTGTAAGTCTGAGTGTTGCCATCGAGGCAGTACTGTTCCAGGCCGTCTTTGCAGTTTTCACAAACCTGGCACGAATCGACCATACAGCCTACGCCGGCGAGGTCGCCCGCTTTGAATTTCTTTACGTGCATCCCGACCTGTATGACTTTTCCGACAATTTCATGTCCGGGTACCATCGGAAATACACCCGGAAACCATTCATCTTTGAGCTGGTGGAGATCGGAGTGGCAGACGCCGCAATAGTGTATTTCGATCTGAACATCGTGCGGGCCGACATCCCTTCTTTCAAATTCCCACGGTGCCAGATCGGTCTCGGGTGTTTGGGCTGCGTATGCTTTTGCTTGTATCATGTCAGAAAAAGGGGTTTAATTCGATTGCAAAATTAGCAGTCAGTTTTCTACTGGAGTTAATACTTTCAAATCGATGCTTATAGTTTTCAAACAATGCCTTTTGTGGCCCTGTTTTTGCCTACTTTCTTTTTCGTGAGTTTGTACTGACGCGTTCGCTTCTATTTAAAACAAACAGGTCTGTATATCTGAAACGGGTCCCGGGTCGTTTATTAAATCATGTTGGTAAGACGTATATAAGTGATACGTTCCCGCCTGGATTGAGTTACGGAACTTAATTTATACAATGCTGCGTTACCGGCTCATAGCGAGTAATTTAGTGCAACTTAGAACTATTACAACCATTTACAGGCGAAGTATGCAATTTCGGAAGCCGGAGGCATTGGCGTTTTTCTTATCCTTGTGGGGCATATGCATGGTTTGTTGTGCCCAGAAGCCCGGTTTGCAGGGTATGGCTCCGTCCAAATGGATCACTTTCCGGACGACGCACGCGCCGGGGAAGGTTTATCGGTTCGCGAATGGAGGCACCAAGACTTTCACAAACGAGGAAATGTATGTCCGCGCGTGGTTGCCTGTGGTCAATAAAAAGAATTTTGCGATTGTTCTCGGTCCCAATTACCGGGCGGAACAGCTTGAATTCAAGAGTAGCGGAGAAAACCCGGCCAAAAAGTTTGAAGGATGGAACCTGCGTACGTTTGCAGTGGATCTTAACTCGTTCATCAGACTGGATAGCACATCCTGGATTTTGCTGACCTCGCATATCAACAAGACGGGGAATTTCGCGATGCTTTCCGCTAAGGAAATCCCGCTGAACTACACCGTTTCAGCTTCCTATTTGAAAAGAACCTCTCCCAACAAGGAAATCGGTGCGGGGATCATTTTCAACAAAAGTTATAAGTTGACGTTCCTGCCTGTTTTTGTTTTTAACTACAACCTCTCGGAGAAAGAAGGCGTCGAAATTATGCTGCCCAAGAAAATGGCCTGGCGACATAACCTTTCGCCTAACGACCGACTCTATTTCAAAGCCGAGGCCGTTACGCGGACGTATTATCTTAACCGTGTGGCGGAAGGTACACCCGACGTATGCCGCAGAATTGACGTCGATATGGGCATTTCCTATAACCGTAAATTCGGGAATTTTGCCGGCATGGAGGTGTTTGGGGGGTACCGCAAGAATATATCCAATAAGATGGTACAAGATGCCGTTCCGGTACGCACTTCCGGGCTGGCAGCCACAGTCGAATTTTACGTTCAGCCGCCTAGCTTCAGGGGGAAATCGCGTAAATAGGCCTTAACACTATGTTGATTTGAGGCACTATGAATTAACTTTTAGGTAAAATCGGCCGGTGTAGTTTTACGCAAACTAACCTGGACACAGATGAAACCCTTTTTACTTTCTCTTATTTCGATAGCTGCCGCAGTCGCGATATTGAATGGCTGCACAGACCACGGTCTTCCCAGTGAAAATTATCCCAAAAAGGCCGAAGCGCAAAATCCGACCGTCGTCACGCAGGTCGGTAATGTAAAGGTTTATAATGGTGGTTTCGGTTCGGCAGTGGTGCAGGACCCGAATGACCACATGGCGTTTTACCTGCTCACCGACCGCGGTTCGAATATCGATGGGACCGTTGCCGATTCCAAAGTATTTGCAGATCCGGGCTTTGCGCCGCAAATCGGCAAGTTCCGGCTGATTGGCGACCAACTGGTTCTGGAAAAGACTATCGAACTGAAAAATGAGAATGGTGCGAAGCTGAACGGCCTCCCTAACCGTCCCGGATTCGGTTACACCGGAGAACTGGCGCTGGATGTGAACAATAATACGTTGCCTAACAGCATCGACGGGCTGGACTCGGAGGGTCTCGCGCTCGCGAAGGATGGCACGTTTTGGGTAAGCGACGAATATGGCCCGCATATCGTCCATTTCGATGCGAACGGCAAAACAATCGAACGTATTAATCCATTCGGTAATGGCGCAGGTGGGCGCAAAATCCCGCTGGTTTTCACCAAAAGACGTCCGAACCGCGGAATGGAAGGGCTTACAATTACGCCTGACGGCAAAACGCTTGTCGGTATCATGCAATTCCCATTGTACAATCCGTCTGCGTCGGAGGTGTCGGGCTCGCTTGTGACGCGCATCTTGAGCTTTGACATTACTACCGGCGTCAGCAAGGAATATGTATACCTCATCGACCGCGCCAATTTGCAGGCGAACAGTGAAATCGTGGCTGTTGACAACACAACTTTCCTCGTCCTCGAACGTGATGGTGAATACGCCACCAATGCGAACCGCGCAACGGTGATCAAAAAAGTGTACAAAATTGACCTGGGTAATGCTACCGATATTTCGGACCCCGCTAATGGCGTGAACGGCAAATTGTACGGCGGACTTACGGTAGAACAGTTGAAAACCGCTTCAAACCTGGCTGCGAATGGCATCAAACCTGTGACCAAGACGCTAGTGGCGGATTTGATGACCGATATCCCGACCCTTTACCCGCATGATAAAGCGGAAGGTATCGCAATTATCAATTCCACCACCATTGCCATTTCGAACGACGACGATTTCGGTGTAGTGGGATTGGGCGGCGTGTATGCGCAGAAAATTCTGCCCGCTACCGGCGCAGTGGATCGCAACACGATCTATTTCGTGAAACTGAAACAACCACTTTGGTAATAGCCCAATTTTTTCAAGCGGGTGCGGGGCGTTGCGCTGCACCCGCAATTTTTTTAACACCTACATCAAAATGAAACTACCGAAATTCCTGGCCGTAGTGTCGATGGTTGCTGTAACCCTTCCCGCATTCACTGTATCCGACAAGCCGGATGTATTACTTGCTTCCTCCCGCACGATCGATTCGCTGGGTGCTTGTCAGGGGGCATCATTTATGGATGGCAAAGTGTATTTGTACGGTGATCGCGAGGTAGGAATGGTGCGCGAGTTCAGTCAGAAGGGAGATTCTTTGCAATACACGGGAAAGGAAATCAGGCTGACGGTCGATGGCAAGGATGTGATCAACCACCCGACGGGCATTGCACGGCATGGTAAGTTGCCGGTGTTCATAGGTAACAGCATCAGGCTGAATGCGGAAGGTACTTTGTGGCGGGCGATGCTCTACCAGGTCGACTGGACTGGTTTGTTGAAAACCGGCACGCTGGATGGTAACCTGGTACGTGTCATTGAGGACGACGCCTGTATTCAGGGAACGCGGCCGGAGTATGTGGAATATAATGGTAAATGGCTCGTGGCGACAGCCGATTACGGCGACAAGCGGAACGAAGTTCGCCTGTATGATCCGTCAGCTTTACAAAAAGCAGACAAAACGAGTGCCCCGGGCGTGTTCGTGAAGAAGTTTACCTGCGGGCCGTGGGTACAGAACCTGCATTGGGTACGGGAGAAAGGGGTTTTGGTATTAATCCAAAATCAGATAGAAGGGCGACGCTGGCGGTTCACATTTGTTGATCTTAAAAAATCACTCGAAAAAGGAGAGCAGATTGTACTTAACTCGGTGGATATCGACAAAGCTGACGAGCTGGAAGGTTTCACATTCACAGGTAGTTCTTCGAAGGGCATCGCGGTGACGTCGTCCCGCAAGAGCAATGTCCATCAGT
>DATMSL010001012.1:0-5937 GCA_035565435.1 Dyadobacter sp.
TGTTTGCAGCAGTCTGGCTACAAAGAACTATCTTGAGGTAGCCTTTGCTCGATAACCCCTTATTCTATGCAGTTGATTTTACGCAAAAGCCGCGCGCTGGCGTTACTGATTATACTGGCCGCTTCTTCCGGTCGGTCGCTGGCACAGACCTACGTCGGGAATGTCGAATTCACGAGCCAGAGCGCACTGAATTCCTGGGAGTCGCAATGGAAAACGGTTACCGGTAACATATACATCACCAGCCTGGCGAGCGATGTCGTCACCAGCCTCGCCCCGCTCCAAAATATCACCAGCGTCGGAGGCGCTATCATCATTGCAGAAAACCATTCGCTCACCTCGTTGAACGGCCTCGGCGGGCTCCAAACCGCGGGTATGCTGGAAATATCGTTCAATGGAGCATTAAACAATGTGGGGGCTCTGGGCGCCCTCACGACTGTCAACGGAACGGTGAATATCATAGGGAATGAATCACTGACCTCGCTTACCGGGCTGGCTACCAGCCTAACGATCGGCGGGGACCTTACGATTCGTAACAACCCGATGCTGTCCGTTTGCAACGCTACGTCTATTTGTAACTATCAGCGCACCCATCCGGCCGGCACTTACCTGAATGTATCCGGCAATGCGGGCATGTGCTTCGACGAGGCAACCCTCTACTCGGCGTGTAATGGCCCCTTACCGGTGGTTTTGACCGAGTTTGACGCAATCGGCGAAGGGGCCTCCGTGCGCCTGAGCTGGACCACCACGGCCGAAAGCAATGCGTCCCATTTCGATATTGAGCGCAGCAGCGATGGACGGGTATGGCAAAAAGCGGGGGTTTTGCTGGCCAGGGGAGAAAGTTTGCAAAAAGAAGCTTATTCCTTTTCGGATGGTTACCCTTTCGCGGGTGAAAATCTCTATCGCCTGCGCATGACCGACCGCGACGCTACATACTCGTATAGCCGCATACGGAGTGTGTATGTACGCGAGGCCCCGGCGCCCGCCTACCCGAACCCATTTTCGGAATCCCTATTCCTGTCACCCTACCAGGCTAGCCTCCCCGGAGCAATGGAACTCACAGACGTCCGCGGGAAAGTGGTATTCCAGGCACAAGGCGAGCTGCCGGCTAGCATTACCACCTCTCAATGGCATTCAGGTATTTACTTGTTGAAACTTACGGACAAGGATGGGCTTTCGAGGCAATTCAAGGTTGTGAAAGCAGACTAGCCTCGTCTGATTCCTGGCATAATTGTTTTCCAATCGCGCGAGGATAAAACCAAAGCACGATATCATGGAAACGACAATCGAATACAACTATCCCTCGCTCGTGAATGCGGTATTCTCCAACCGCAACGATGCCCAAAAAGCTTATGATGAGCTGATTTACCGGGGTTATAAGCCGGAGGAAATCAACGTAATCATTTCGGACGAAACACACCGGATACACCACGAAAAAATTGCGGAGGAAAAACCAGCGCATTCGACGATGGAGAATGCGGGCATTGGCTCGGCTATCGGAGGCACAGCCGGGGCCATCGCCGGCGCAGTTATCGCCATTGGTACCACGGTGGTAATTCCGGGCCTTGGCATTGCGGTAGCCGGCCCGCTGCTCGCGGCGCTTACCGGTGCAGGAGCAGGCGGGCTCACAGGGGGCATTGTAGGCGCATTACACAACCGCGGAATACCCAGGGAACATGCCGAAGCATTTGAATCCAGCATCCGCGAGGGCGGGGTCGTCATCTCTTTCACCCCGCGTACGGTCGAGGACAGAATGGAGATCATCGAAGCCTGGAACCGGTACAATGCCAGGCAGCTTCATGGCAACGAAACCTACAATGCCTGAAATGCAAGAACCCGCGTAATGGCGGGTTCTTGCATTTATAACAAATCTTTGATCCTTATCCACACATTCTCGGCGAGAATCCTGTGTCCTTCGGCCGTCGGATGAATGCCATCTGCCTGGTTCAGCTTCGACTCGCCTCCTACACCTTCGAGCAGGAAAGGAATAAGCGTTACTTCATTCTTTTTCGCCAGATCAGCATACACATCCTTGAATTCAGTCGCATATTTCTGTCCCATGTTCGGCGGGATCTGCATTCCGGCCAGCACCCGTTTAGCATCGGGGTATTTAGCCTTTACCTTATCCAGGATTTCTTGCAGGTTCTTCCGGGTTTCCGAAACCGGAATACCGCGCAACCCATCGTTACCGCCCAGTTCGAGGACAAAAACATCGAGCGGTTGTTTGAGCAGCCAGTCGATACGGCTATTGCCCCCGGAAGTAGTCTCGCCGCTCACGCCCGCATTCACAACTTTGTAATTAAGGCCCAGCGAATCGATCCGTTTTTGGATAAGGCCGGCAAAACCCTGGGACGGATCATCGAGGCCGTAACCGGCCGTGAGGCTATTGCCAAAAAACACGATGATCTTTTTCTTTTCAGCAGGCTTTTTAGCAGCTGTTTGGGCAGTATCGGCTTTGTGGTCCGATTCTTCATTTTTCTCACCGCCACAGGAAAACAGGGAAGCGGTCAGAAGGATTAATGCTAAAAATGTCTTGAAACAACGTATATCAGCCATAATCTGGATTCAAAAGGAATGGATTTTATAGTTAAAAAAGGTATACCCGGCCATTCATTCTCAAATAAAAACCGTTTAAACTATATTTATGAGAAACAATAGCCGAAAAGAGCCAAATTAGGTCCTTCGCACCCGGACTACGCGCCCCGGACTACGCAAACATAAAAGAAAAACGATTGATGAATACCATACTCGATCTGCACGACGTCAGTAAAATATATAAAAGCGGCGACCGCACCCTCAAAGTCCTCGACAATATCAGTTTTTCCATCGAAACAGGATCGACAGTCTCGATCGTAGGCCCTTCGGGCAGCGGCAAAACGACGCTTCTGGGCCTCTGCGCCGGACTCGACCGTTCCACGGCCGGCACGGTAGAACTGCACGGCACCCGGCTGAACGGCCTCAACGAAGACCAGCTGGCCGCCGTTCGCAACCAATATGTAGGTTTCATTTTCCAGAACTTCCAACTCCTGCCCACACTCACCGCGCTGGAAAATGTGATGGTACCTATGGAGTTGCGTGGTGAAAAGAATGTAAAATCCCGTGCGCTCGACCTGCTTGATAAAGTAGGCCTGGCCGAACGCAGCCACCACTACCCTACCCAGCTCAGCGGCGGTGAACAGCAGCGCGTATCGCTTGCACGTGCATTCTCCAACCAGCCACAGATTCTCTTTGCTGACGAGCCGACCGGTAACCTCGACGCCGAAACGAGCGAAAAAGTGGTGAAACTACTTTTCGACCTCAACCGCGAGGCGGGTACCACGCTGGTGGTCGTCACCCACGACCTCGAACTCGCTGCCAAAACCCAGCGCATTATCCGCATTAAAGGCGGCAAAATTGTGGAGGCCAGCTAACCGTGAATTTTCCGATGAACCCCAATACTTTCAACCTTTCGTGGTTATTGCAAATGGCTTGGCGCGATAGCCGCAGGAACCGTGCCCGGCTGGCCTTGTTCATATCATCGATTATCCTCGGCATCGCAGCGCTCGTGGCTATTTACTCGCTCGGCGACAACCTTCGCGACAATATCGACAACCAGGCCGCTACACTGATCGGCGCTGATTTGTCCATTTACAGTGGCAAGAAAATCGAGGGAAAAGCGATGACGTTCGTCGACTCGCTGGGTAAGGTGCGGTCCGAAGAACGCGCATTTGCCTCGATGGTGTATTTCAATAAAGGCGGCGGCAGCCGGTTGACGCAGGTAAAGGCGCTCTCCGGCGATTTCCCCTATTACGGCAAGCTCGAAACCATTCCGGTTTCAGCCGAAAAAACGTTCAGGAACCGCCAGGAGGCATTGGTTGATCAAACGCTGATGCTGCAATACCGCGCCCGGGTCGGAGATTCGATCCGGATCGGGGAAGTCACTTTTGCCATTGCGGGCATCCTCGAAAAAGCACCGGGCGCGACCGGCATTACAGCCTCGGTAGCACCCGTAGTTTACATTCCCATGCGTTTTCTGAACCAGACGGGCCTCATGCAGAAAGGCAGCCGCGTCGGTTACAGGTATTATTTCAAATATCCCGCCAAGACGGATGTAGAGAAGATGGTCAAGACGCTGGAACCCAAATTTGAGCGCTTTGACCTTGACTATAACACGGTTCAAAGTCAGAAAGAAGACACCGGCCGCTCTTTCCGCGACCTTACGCGCTTCCTCTCGCTGGTAGGCTTCGTCGCGCTCCTGCTCGGGTGCATAGGCGTTGCGAGCGCCATACATATATATGTACGTGAAAAACTGAATTCCATAGCAATACTCCGCTGTCTGGGTGTAAAGGCATCGCAGGCATTTCTGATTTATCTGATTCAAATCACGGGCATCGGGCTCATCGGCACCGTACTCGGCACTATTCTCGGAATGGTTATTCAGCAATTTCTACCTGTTGTATTGAAAGATCTGCTTCCGTTTGACCTTACCACCGACATTTCATGGCCTGCTATCGGACAAGGACTGGCGATCGGTGTGCTCATTTCCATTCTTTTCGCATTGCCCCCGCTGGTATCGATCCGCAAAGTATCCCCGCTGAATGTACTGCGCTCGGCTTCCGATGCCTCCCACCCCGAACGCGACGCTGTGAGCTGGATATTATACGGGCTGATCGTCCTGTTCATTTTCGGGTTTTCATTCCTTCAAATGCAAACCTGGGTGCAGGCAATGGTATTTACCGCCAGCATTCTCGCCTCATTCCTGATCCTTTTTGGTATTGCCAGCCTGCTGATGTGGCTTGTGCGGAGGTTCTTTCCTACTTCATGGAGCTATCTCTGGCGCCAGGGGCTTGCTAACTTATACCGGCCTAACAACCAAACTACCATTCTGATCGTGTCCGTGGGCCTCGGTACTTCGCTGATCTGCACGCTCTTTTTTATCCAAACCATTCTGCTCACCCGTGTGAAGCTTTCGAGCAGCGGCAACCAGCCGAATATGGTGCTTTTCGACATTCAGAGCCATCAGAAAGATGGCGTGCTGGCCATCGCCAAGGCGCAAAATGTGCCCATCAATCAGAGCGTCCCCATTGTAAATATGCGTCTGGAAGAAGTGAATAGCAAAACCGCCGCTGATTTTGAAGGCGACACCACCGCCGAGCAGTCGCGCCGCATTTTCGGCCGGGAATACCGCGTTACCTTCCGCGATTCCATCACTTCTTCCGAAAAAATCACCAAAGGAAAATGGCAGGGTAAATACAACCAATCGTCCGGGCTCATTCCTATTTCCGTTGAAGGCGGGTTCGCCGAAAGGAGCCGCCTAAAAATCGGTGACACGCTGGTTTTCAATGTGCAAGGCACCATTATGTCCACTATTATTTCCAGCTTCCGGGAGGTGAACTGGAGTGAGGTACGTACCAACTTCCTCGTCGTATTCCCAACCGGCGTACTCGAAGAAGCCCCTCAGTTCCACGCCATGCTCACGCACGTACCCAATCCGACCGTCTCCGCACGGTTCCAAGAGGCATTGGTAAGGCAATACCCCAACATATCGATCATCGACCTCGCCCTGGTGCTGCGCGTATTGGACGATATTTTCAACAAAATCGGCTTCGTCATCCGCTTTATGGCCGGTTTCAGCATCCTGACCGGGCTGATCGTCCTCATCGCGTCCGTTATGATCAGCAAATACCAGCGCATTCAGGAAAGTGTACTCCTGCGCACATTAGGCGCAAGCCGGAAGCAAATCTTCGTCATCACCTCGCTTGAATACTTCTTCCTGGGCGCGCTGGCTGCATTTACAGGTATTCTTATCGCCGTCATCGGAAGCTTCTGCCTCGCCAAATTCAACTTCGAATCCGAATTCAACCCTGAGCTCGGTCCGGTGGTACTGATTTTCCTTTTTGTCTCTTTGCTAACCGTAATCATCGGTTTGCTCAACAGCCGCGGCATCCTGTCCCGGCCGCC
>DATMSL010001013.1:0-19239 GCA_035565435.1 Dyadobacter sp.
AAGAAAATACCACATCCAGCACCGGTACCGGAAAGACAGACATGCAATTTTTCCCTGAAAGCGGGCAGCTCGTCGCGGATATCAATACGCGCGTAGCATTCAAAGCTGTGAATGAAGCGGGGCTGGCCCAGGATGTTGCGGGCTTCGTGCTAGGCCAAAGCGGCGATACCGTTGCTTCATTCAAAAGCGAGCATTTGGGAATGGGCCGGTTTCAGTTTGCGCCTAAAACAGGGGAGTCGTACCGCGCATTTGTAAAGGAAAGCGACGGCAAAGTGACGGAGGTTGCATTTCCGAAAGTGCATGACACAGGTTTCACAATGCTCGTCGACAATCTATCAAATCCATTCAAAATGAGGGTAATAGCTTATGCAAAAATCCCCGGAAAAACGGAAATACCGGTTCATGTCGTGGGACACGCGCGGGGCATTGTAGCATTTGTGGCAAAAGGAAAAGTCGGTAACCGCGGCTTAATGATGCAGCTGCCAACCACCGAATTGCCCGACGGCATTACGCATCTTACGCTTTTCGACGACACGGGTAAGCCCGTTTGCGAACGCCTGGTCTTCGTGGACCATTCGAGGAGCTTGCGTGTCCATATCAAACCATCAAAGGCCGAGTACAAGCCGCGCGAACAAGTCGATGTAGAGGTGACCGTTACCGACTCCGCAGGCAAGCCAGTGGAGGCAAATCTTTCGCTGGCCGTAACCGACGCCGGCCAGATATTACAGCAGCCATTCGATCAGAATATCGCTTCCTATTTATTACTATCTTCTGATTTAAAAGGTTTTATAGAACAACCTTCCTATTATCTGGACCCTACAAAACCGCAACGCAAAATCCATCTCGACTACCTGATGATGACGCAAGGCTGGACGCGTTTCAAATGGGAAGACGTGCTGAGCGACTCCATTCCCCCGACGAAAAGGTACGTCGAGCAGGGCATTACGCTCGAAGGCGATACAAAACGGAATAACAAAAAACTGACCGAGAAAACGGTGTTATCGCTTTTTGTCAGCAACGACAGCCTCAGCAATTTCATGACGGCAGAAACCGACGAAAACGGCCATTTCACCGTCTACAACCTGGCTTTCAGTGATTCCCTCCAACTTCGTCTGCAAGGGATGAACAAAAAAGGGAACCAGAACCTGTCTTTTACACTGAATCCATTCGATCCGCCGCGCGCTTCGGTGGTGAAGATTCCTTTCAAACCCGTAACCGTCGACGCACAACGGCTGGCCGATTTTCTCAAAAATGCGGCTAGAGACCAGGAGATTTCCACCAAAATCCGGGAAAACCGCGAACGGCTTCTGCGGGAGGTCACCATCAAAGCCAAAAAAGAAGCGCCCCGCGACTCGCGAAAGCTTTACAGTTCGGCTGATGCGACCTTGAAATTGACGCCTCAGATGTCTGCCGGCTACACGAGCATACTCGATATGCTTCAAGGCCGCGTTGCCGGCGTGTCGGTCATGGGGTCGGGGATGAATGCGGTGGTATCGATACGAGGCAACAGGGGCGAGCCGCTTTTCGTACTGGATGGTATGCCGGTGGACAAGCAACTGATCACATCGCTGAATGTCTATGATGTGGAGTCGATCGACGTGCTGAAAGGGGCCTCGGCTGCGATATATGGCAGCAGGGGAGGAAACGGCGTTATTTCGGTGCTTACCAAGCGTGGAAACGAGAACTACGACTATTCGCAAGATATTGTACCGGGCGTGCTGGTGACCAAAATCGCCGGTTTCCACACCCCGCGCGAGTTTTATGCACCTCAATACGGGCCAACCAGTCCTCCCGCTCCAAATCCCGATTTCCGGTCGACCGTTTTCTGGGCACCTATGCTCAAAACCGGTAGCGACGGCAAGACCCGGGTAAGCTACTATCATTCCGATGCCGCCGGTGCCGCGGACATCCATGTGGAAGCCCTAACCCCGACCGGACTGCCCGGTTTCGGAAAATCGGCTTATCCGGTGCGATAGCGCCATGCAATGAGGCTTATCCTGGGATAAGATTATATGTATTTCCACGTTAGTATACTTATTTGCAAAGGCATTTGGGCAGAGCATACTGACAAAATTTGGTAACTTTGTTATTTACACTGAAATAGCCGGTCATGACCCACGATCTGATGGCGCACGATTCATATATGAGGACCGAATACTTGAAAATAACCCTTCTTATTTGCCTCGTATCAGCCTCCTGGCTGATGACGCCGGCCCACGCCCAGCGTCGTAAGGATCGTGACAAACAGGAAGTTAAAGAGGATGGTGTCCTTACAAAACTGGAAGGGGAGTCGATGGCCGCCGAGGGAATGAAATTCATGATGAAGGACGAGCCCGACCGTGCGTTACCGGTGTTTGAAAAGCTCGCGCTCCTCAGCCCGCAGGACCCTGCGGCCCATTACATGGTGGCTACGGCGCTCGTCAAACTCGAAAAATACGACGACGCGATCAATGCCTCCAAAAAGGCGCATGATCTCGATAAAGAAAACATTTTCTATTCCCAACAGCTCGCAGAACTCTACGCGAAACGCCGCAAATACTCCGAAGCCGCTCAGATTTACGAAACGCTGGTGGCCAAAAACCCCGAAAATATCGAGTATGGAATAGAATTGGCGGCCGTGTATGTTTTTGCCGATCAGTTCGATAAAGCGATTGATACTTATAACAAGCTGGAAAAATCAATGGGTGTGACCGAAGAGATCACCCACCAGAAGCAACAGCTCTATCTCCGTCAGAACAATCTTGACAAAGCACTGGCCGAAGGTCGTAAACTGATTGCTGCGGAGCCCGGCGAGGTAAGCTACCGTGTGGAACTGGCCGAAATGCTGATCGCCAACGACCGCATTGTAGAAGCGGTGGCTCCCCTGGAAGAAGCATTGAAAATTAACCCGGACGAGGCGCAGGCGCATGTGTTGCTGGCGGATATCTACCGCAGGAACGGCGACGTGCAGAAATGTAACCAGGAGCTGAAACAGGTTTTTGCCAACCCGAACCTCGATGCCGACCCTAAAATCCGGGTGCTTTCGGGTTACCTGACGATGCTGAAAACTGAAAACGAGGTGAATGAGGCCGTTTCGCTGGCTCGCCAGCTCTCGGAAACTCACCCGAACGAATCCAAAGCGACCGTGATTTACGCGGATTTGCTGACGCGGCAGGGCAAATATCCCGAAGCACGGCAGTTATACCTGAGAGCCGCAGCGGCCGACCCCAATGTATTCCAGGTTTGGATCGCCATTATGCAGCTCGACGGCCAGCTCAATCAGCCCGACAGCATGCTGGTGCATTCGGAAAAGGCATTGGAATTGTTCCCTAATCAGGGTATGTTCTGGTATTTCAATGGCACGGCGAATTTGATGAAGAAAAACTATAAGGAAGCCACTTCATCACTCGAAGAAAGCCTGAAAATGATCGGCGAGAATACCCAACTGCTGCCTTTAATCCACGCACAGCTTGGTGATGCATTCAATGGAATAGGCGACCACGACAAATCCGATGCCGCCTACGAGCTTGCACTGAAAGCCGATCCCGACAACGATCACGTCCTGAACAATTACAGCTATTTTCTTTCCCTGAGAAAGGAAAAACTCGATCTGGCACTCAAAATGTCGGAAAGGCTCGTGCAGCAGCACCAGAACAACCCGACTTACCTGGACACCTACGCCTGGGTATTATACATTCGCAAAGACTACAAAAAAGCCAAGGAGTACCTCGAAAAGGCAATGCTCGACAGCAATGGTGTGAGTGGCACAATTGTTGAGCATTATGGGGACGTACTGTTCAAACTAGGAGAGCGGGACAATGCGGTGGCCCAATGGAAAAAAGCCAAGAGAATGGGAGAGACCACCGAACTTCTTGACAAAAAAATAGCAACAGGTGCATTACATGAGCAGTAAAATTACGGTCGGGCTGGTAGCCATATCTCTGATGTGGTTCACGGCCTGTCACAAACCACGATCTTCCAAAAGTGTTTCCCAAAAGCCGGATAGTGATACAACCCTGATTACCAGGGGGCCGGAGCCCAAAGATACCATAGCGGCAGATACCGTCGCAACGGATACAATAGCGGTAGTGCCCGACGCAGGCGAACCGATGCCGGTTGTGAAAGTCGCCGAAGTTGATTTCGATTACCTGACGGCCAAATCCAAATTTTCTTTCAAAAGCGCAAAGCAGGATTTCGACAACACCAATGTCAATATCCGGATGAAAAAAGACAGCATTATCTGGCTGTCGGTGACAGGTGTGGGGCTGGAAGTGGCGCGGGGCATTATTACCCGGGATTCCATCGTGTTTATGGACAAAATTCACCGCGACTACTTCGTTTTCAATTACGACCAGCTTAGCAAACAATATAATTTCGACCTGAATTTTGATCTTCTGCAATCGGTTATCATTGGCAATATGCCTTTTGAAATGCAGGAAGACGGCCGTTTCGTGAAGGAAAATGACTTTTATGTCCTTAAACAGGCCGTCGACAGGCTGGAAGTGGACAACTACATTGCCGAAAAGAATCAAAAGCTGTCACGCCTGAAAGCAACGGAAGTCCCTACACAGAATACTTTTACCCTGGATTACGAGGACTTCCGAACAATAGGCAGTTTTCTCTTTCCATTCATAAGTCATATCAGCCTGAACGTGCTTTCCAAAGAACAGCAGAAACTCGAAACAACCATGCGCCTCAAACACAGCAAGGTGGAATTGGTAAATCAAAGTCCCGGTTTTCCGTTTAATGTTCCTTCGAGCTACAAGCGTAAAAGGTAAAATACAGAAAGTCTGCTTAACTTTGCCCGCCGTGAGATGTATTTTTGGCCGCAAGAATCAATATTATGCCCTTTCGTACCCCTGGTAGCCGTCGTTTTTGGTTAGTGCTTACATTCGTGCTTTGTGCGTGCGCAGGTGCATTTGCGCAGAAGACCCGTGAGCAATTGGAGCGGGAAAAGGCTGAAAACCAGGGCAAAATCAGGGAGATTCAGAGCATCTTGAAGCAGACTTCCTCCCAGAAGAACGTCAACCTGGGCCAGCTGAAAGCCTTGAATCAGCAAATCAATACCTACAAAAAGCAGATAGACCTCCTTACCGACGACCTGGAAATCCTCGACAGGGAATTAAGAGTACTCGAAAAACGGCGCCAGTCGCTGGATAGCAGCCTTGCGGTGCTGAAACAGGAGTACGGCCACATGATTTATGAAGCGTCGAAACGGAACGCCTATTTCAATCAGCTTGTTTTCCTGTTCTCGGCGGGCACTTTCAACCAGTTTGTGCTCCGGTACAAGTATCTGAAACAATATACGGAGGCACGTCAGGGCCGGGCTAAGGAGATCGACGCTTTGCAAAAACAGGTAATGGCTGAACGTCAGCGCATTACTTCTAAGAAGAATCAGCAGAAAAACGTGCTCGACACGCGTGTCACCGAGAATACCAAGCTGGAAGGCCTGAAAGTGAAACAGAACGAGGTGATCCAGGAACTCTCGCTGAAAGAAGTAGAGCTAAGGAAGCAAATCGCTGAAAATAAACGCGCTACCGACCTTTTGGAGGCCAGTATCCGCCGCATTGCCGAGCGGGAACGCAAGGAACGACTCGAAAGGGAGCGTCGCGAGCGCGAGGAGCGTGAGGCGCGCAGGAAGGCTGAACGCGAAAGAATTGCCCGCGAGAATGCCGAACGGGAGAAAAAAGGAGAGGCAGCAGTAGAAGCACCGAAAGAGGTGGAGGAGGAGCCGGTCGTTTCGAGCGGCATGAGCGAAGAAGAAACCACATTGGCGTCGTCGTTCACGGCTTCGCAAAATCGTCTGCCCTGGCCCGTAAAAGGCTTTGTATCCAGCCATTTCGGCCAGCGTCCGCACGCCGTTTTGAAAGGTGTAATGGTGGATAACCTTGGAATTGACATTCAAACGACCGCCGGGGAGTCGGTGAGGTCCGTTTATGACGGAACGGTGCTTGACGTAACCGAGCTTCCGGGAATGGGGAGTGTGGTAGCGATCCAGCACGGCAACTATATGACGATTTACGCCAAAATGAGCGGCGTCGCTGTACGTGCCGGACAGAAGGTGAAAGCACGTGAAAATATCGGCCGGGTAGCCACCGACAGTGACGGCACCTCGGAATTGCAATTCCAGATCTGGAAAAATACCTCAAGACTGAACCCCGAAAACTGGCTGATACACCGGTAAGGCGTTCTGCACGGATGAAACGCCACACGGGGAGTCAAGAGGTGTCAAGAATTGTCAGGTATTGCCAAGTGTAGTCAGGAATAGTCATTTATCGTCGGACGGTTTGATATATCGGACACCCAAGTTCTCTCCCTATAACAAGACTTGACTATCCTTGACATAACATGACAACAAATGACTACTCCTGACTATACATGACCACAGCTGACAATAAATGACCACACCTGCCCACACTTGACAAAAAAGATGACCACACTACACCACTGAACGATTTTCGATTACCATTACCGATAACCACCATGTCTGTACATACTGCTGATATCAAGCGCATTACGACCCACGTGATTCAGGAAATGAAGAACCGTGGCGAAAAAATAACCTGTCTTACCGCTTATGACTACTCTATGGCGGGAATCGTGGATGCTGCCGGCGTCGAGCTGATCCTGGTGGGCGATTCTGCCTCCAATGTCATGGCGGGTCACGAAACAACCCTGCCGATCACGATCGATCAGATGATTTACCACGCATCTTCGGTGGTACGGGCCGTGAAACGTGCACTGGTAGTCGTGGATTTGCCATTTGGCTCGTACCAGGGCAATTCACGCGAGGCATTGAACTCCGCTATCCGCATTATGAAAGAATCCGGCGCACATGCTGTGAAGCTCGAAGGCGGTTTGGAAATCAAGGATTCGGTTATGCGCATATTAAGCGCGGGAGTGCCTGTGATGGGACATTTGGGGCTCACACCGCAGTCTATTTACAAATTCGGGACTTATACCGTGCGTGCCAGACAGGAAGCTGAGGCGCAAAAACTGATCGAGGATGCCAAAATGCTCGAAGAAGTCGGTTGCTTCTCGGTAGTACTTGAAAAAATCCCGGCGAAACTGACCAAACAGGTCTCCGAAAGCATTCAAATCCCGACGATCGGGATCGGAGCCGGGCCTCATGCGGATGGCCAGGTACTGGTGATCCACGATTTGCTGGGTATCAACAAAGAGTTCAAACCGCGCTTTTTGCGCCATTATGCCGATTTAAATGGCGTTATGACCAACGCCATCACCAATTATATTTCAGATGTAAAAGGAAGATCGTTCCCGAACGAATCGGAATCATACTAACCTTTTAAAAAGTATTAAATTAATAATATGGCTAAAAAACCTTTTCGGGTTGTTTACGAAGATAATCACCTGATCATCGTCAATAAGGAGCCGGGTATTCTGGTTCAGGCCGATGTTACCGGCGATACGTGCCTGCTCGATATGGTCAAAGACTATATTAAGGAGGAGTACAACAAGCCGGGAGCCGTGTTTCTCGGCACCGTACACCGGCTTGATCGCCCCGTGAGCGGGCTCGTGGTGTTCGCACGTACCTCCAAGGCGCTCGAACGCATGAACGAGATTTTCCGCAAACGTGACGTTCAGAAGACCTATTGGGCAGTTGTGAAAAACAAACCTGCCGAGAAAAAGGGCAAACTCGTACATTGGCTTACCAAAAACGAGGCTCGCAACGTGACTACCGCACACGAGCAGGAAGTACCTGGCTCGCAACGTGCGGAACTTTCATACCGCTGGGTCGGCGAGATCAACAAATTCCATTTGCTGGAAGTAATGCCCGTTACAGGAAGACCGCACCAGATCCGCGTACAGCTGGCATCGATGAACTGCCCTATTCGCGGGGATGTCAAATATGGTTATCCCAAAGGCAATCCGGATGGCAGCATCAATTTGCACGCACGGAGGCTCTATTTCGAGCATCCCGTTAAAAAAGAGCCGGTTATCTGCCGGGCAGGCGTCCAGAATGATGCCTTCTGGGAAGAATTTTTAACTTGGGATAAAGAGGTGATCAAGCCCGAGCACCTGGATTTCTTTCATGAATAATAGCCGATGATCGAAAAACTGAAACAGCGCTGGAATGTCCGGAATGGGTGGGACGTACTCACTATTCTGGTCGTTTTTGCCTGTACCGGTTTTTCGGTCCTCTACGTCAAACGCTGGCTTTTCGAGCTGGTCGGCCTTACTGAAAATTCCCCCGCATGGCTTCGCTGGTCAGTGAATATCCTCATCATTCTGCCGCTGTACCAGGTCATATTACTAGCCTGGGGCTGGATCTGGGGCAAATTCAACTTCTTCTGGGAGTTTGAAAAACGGATGTTCAGCCGCATAGGCGGATTATTCCGCTCCAAAAAGGCCGAAACAACGCCTGAATAAGTCTATTTGCTTCCACCAGCGATGAGCCCACGATATACTCTACGCGCTTTCTCGTAGGCTTCTGCGGCCGCATTTCGCTCTTTTACACGGATGTTCGGCTCCTTCATTTTCCAGCATTGCTCTAAAGCCGCAAGGCACCATTCGACACTCTGTTTTTCGACAACAGGTTGATTATTCATTTTCACAAAAACCGGGTTCGAATGCGAGCTGGGGTAAATGCGCACCGCCAGCCATCCCGACCTGGTGATTTTTGGTGAAAAATTAATATCCGTCAATTTTCCATCTGCTTGTATCTCCACAGTATCGACTGGTATTCCATTGAAAATCAGTTCCGCCCAGACAGTCCGCGACTGTCCGACCCTCGACCGTTCAATGTCCCAATACGGCTTTTCCGTGATGGGCGACTTCGCTATTTTCCAACCCACGCTATCCTGTTTTTCAGGCAAATAGGCGGCAATTTTAGCCGACACTTTTACATTACCCGGCGATTTCAACGCCACTTCGCTTTCGCCGGTGCCGGCCTCCACGCCTTCGACTTTGAAATCCATAATATGCGATTTCCCGTCCGAAACGTAGCTTCGGCCCAGTTGCAGCGCCTCCACGTAGCCGTCATAATCGATCGCATTCTTGGGTTTGAAATAGCTCCGCGCCTGGCCCACGCGTGCGTCCGTAATGCACGGGAAGTCGGTTTCCCCGCTTAGCCTCGTTTTAAAGCCGCAATTGAGCGTGTGGTAATACATATTGAGCTCCCAGGGTGCCGGAGTATCACCGGCGCTGAAAAAGTCGATCAGGCCGTCGGTAACCGTTACCACATACTCGTTCGCGCCGATTCCGTCCATTTTCGGCATGACGTAGTTCGGCAGCTTGTTGGTCGCTTCCATTGGCTCCAATCCCCAACCCGAATGCGCATACCCCACCACACCGCCCTGCGATTTAGCCCAGGCAAGCACTGGTGCCGTCCAGCTAGGCCATTGCTCGATCGTGGTAGTCCCGGGGTAATCGTCCTCTTTAATCCTCAGCAAAACAATATGCCCTGCGTGCGAGGACGGAAAGCCAGATACCTCCACGTCGTTCCGCATGACCGTTTTCTTGCCGGACAGGGGGTGATCTTTTGCGGTAAAAAACGTTTTTTGATGGTACCAGCTAGGTCCCCAGGCCAGATTGGCCGCCATATTCAAATCCTCACCGAGCACCTGCCGAAACATATCTTTCGGATCGACGCCCTCCGTAGGGCTATCGTAATGGCTGCAACCGGCCGCATGAATATGGTGATCGGCACTGTACCAACCGAGTTTGGCAAGCTGGATCCACCTTTTCAATTGAAATGCGACCGTAATGGAGTCCTTGCCCTCAGAGACCGTGATTTCCTTGGCTTGCGGGATGTACTCGGGCCCTCGTGTGTACGTGACTTTGTATTTGCCCGGCGGCAATGTCACATGCTCGCCGCTTTTGCGGTAGATCTGGGGCTGGAAGAAGAAATCCGGATATTCGTCGAAGGCAGCCACTCGGCGGGACGGCAGGGGATAAATTCCTTTGAATTTGCCGGAGGCGTGCGCCCGGGCATCGGTGATCAGGAAGGAAGCCATAGCGGGCGTCCCGTCGTCGTCCTTCACGTCAAAATTGACTTTTACGGCAGGTTTTGCATCAAACAAAATATGGGTGGAATTCCGGAAACCGATATCCTGCGAGCCCTGACCGGCATTATAAGCGATTTCCGCCTCCCGCTTGCCCGCATCTTTGGAATAGATCTGAACCACGGCATATTCGAGCTTCAACCCTGACAAATTCGCCTGCAAAGGCCTTCCGGCATAAATCTGGATATCGAGAAACCGATTGGCAACCTGACCCTCGGTCAGTTCGTGCTCTTTTTTGACCCTGTGTTCAAAGGAAGGAGAATGATAAGGCTTTTGTGCATTCGGGCTGGTGGCTTCAAATTTGGCCGTGACACCCGCCTCATTATGGATTTTAACCAGAAAAGCCGTCCAGCCGCCTTGTATCAGCACCGCTTTTGCAGCGCCACGATCGACCTTTACGCGCCCTTCCGGATTGATATGCACCACATTCAGGCAATAGGGATCGAGAATAGCCTGGATTTGAGCGACCGTTTTCTTCGATAATGGCCCACGCTCCAGTGCTTTGAGCTTCGCGGCGTCGGCGGTCTGCAACGCATTGCCCGAAAACAAAAGCGCTTCCTGCAAACGCATCGCTTGCGCCAGCAAAGGCTGCGGCTCCACGTCGGCGGCCATCGTGTGATTAGCGTGCTGATCGTGCTGCCCGAGCAGCATCAATGGGAAGAAAACTGCTAAAAGGAACAGGGCAGACGATGTTTTCATATCAATCTTTGTCTTTTTTACGAGATGCCTTCCACGCGGTGAAGCCAACGTACATCATGCTCCCGCGTGCTCCGCCGCTTTTCATCAGCCCATTTACATTACTGAAACCGAGGAACACCGGTCCGAAATGCCCTGCGAGACCGATCGAAGGCCTGTTATTTCCCTGAATGAACGAGATCGGGAAAGAAAGGCCGGAATCTTCATCCTCGAAGCGTGGCGTAATGATAAAAGTATTAGGCACATACATATCTAATGACTGACGACCATCGGACTGGCCTCCATTCGATTGCTTACCACCACTCAGGCGGCTCGTGTGCGAAAGATTCAGGAAGAAACCGTGAAAAACCTGCAAATCAGCTTCGAGATTAAGGGCCTGGGGCAGTTTTGCCTTCTGGGCCAGCACCGAGCTCGTATCACCTGGGAAAAGGCTCATAAAACCTTCCGGGCCTCGGTCACTGATCGTTTCCAGCTGCGTTTGACCAACTACCACGTCGCTATGCGATCCTTTCACGACCCTCGAATCGGCCGTTTTGTATTTGACCGAGCCAATGTCCGTCAGTGAGCCTGCGAGGCGGATCAGGTAATCGGGGCTGTCGTTATAAACCTCCTTTCGGCTCTTCCAAACCGACCCTATTTCATACGAAAAACCCAGGTCGTAGCCCCATCCGGAGCCATATTTGCCCGAATCGAACAGGTTTCCGACACTCATTTTGCGATTGGGCGTGCTATATCCGCTTTCATATGTCAAATGGTCGATTTCCAGCTGGCTCACATCCGGGTTGCTGCTACTGACCGGATTAATACTATACCGATCCGCATTCCCCTTCAGATAGGCCACACGCGCCCCAAAGGCGCGTTTGACCGTCACGCCGACGCGAAATTTGTGCCCTTCGATGTCGAGCAGCTGCGCTCCGTAAGAAAAGCTCAGATCGGAGAAACTCTGCTGAACAAGACTGAAATCGCCCCAAGCCTCATCGGAAACCGGCGGGGTACTGCCCGTGTCGAGCCTCTTGATGTACAAGTTGTCGATAGCGGAAGGGATATTCCGTCCCAGCACAAATCCGCGGGTCCGCAGCTGTACTGCCACGCCGTGGTATTTGCCTAAGGCAAAAGAAACCGAGGGCCAGCGGATCTCGCCGGCCAGGAAAATGGGGTCTTTGTAGGTTAGCGAGCCCATCGTACGCGAGCGCCCGTAAAGCTCTTTCGTGGAATGCGGTGCTAGAAGGGGATACAGGAATGAGTTTTCCCCTATGAAACGGAAATAGCGGTATTTGATGCTGCCGCCGAGCGTAAGGACATTGATCTGAAACTTATGCCTCGGCCCGCCGAGCACCGACGGATTATAGGTCGACCGGTACAAGCCACCGTAATTGCTGAATTGCAGGCCAGGAATCTGTTGAGCGACAGCGCATTGCACAGCTATCAGAATAAATAGTGCTGTGGTAAGTAATGAGGTTTTCAAGGTTGAGTTTTGTTAGTCGGGGTCAGCATTCCCTGTTCGTTGTAATGGATCGCTTCCTCCTGGATTAGTTCTTGTAATGCTTTCAGGAACGCATCGCCGGGCAGATTTTCAAATGCCTGGTTGAGTTCCGAGGGCAGCATCGGGCCCTCACGGTACAAAAAATCGATGATCTGTTCCGCCAAATCGGCATCGCCAATAGCGTCGCGGATCGTCTCATTCTTTCGGTTCTGGATACATATATCGCACACACCGCATTCTTCCGCATCGTATTCATGAAAATATTCCAGCAAAAGCAACGTCCGGCACCGTTTGGTGTGCGACGCGTACCGGATCACGGCCTGCGCCTTTTGCAAGTCGCGGTCCTTTTTCTTTTCTATTTCAAAAACATTCAGCGGCAGTAAAGAAGAATCATAGCGCGGTGTCAGAAATGTGAGCTGGGGCTTGTCTCTCCTGGGTTCATAGTCGATAATTTCACGCTCGGCCAGGAATTTCAGCTTCCTCAGGATCTCGGGTACATTGGCGAAGTGGATCTGCGCCAGTTCTGTTTCGGAAATGCGCACATATTCAGTAAAAAGCTCGCCACCGTACATCCGCAAGATCAGTTTGATAAACGAATCCATCTCCTGATAGCGTATCTGAAAGTCGTACAATTGCCGGTTATCGACCAGGAAATGGATTTTGGAAGAATCGCCAAAACTTTCGCTGAGCTGCACAAAACCCTCTTCTTCAAGCAGTTTCAGTGCATAATGGGTTTCATTCACAGGCAACCCAAATGTTCCCGCGAATTCCTGAATATCGAAATCAAAGCCCGACAACTCGCCTGCGCCGATCGCGATCTTGTAGTAATTCGCCAGAGCCTGGTATACCCGTCGTAGCATTTCAACCGGTGGATATTTTCGCTCGATGCTATCAATAAGTTCTTCCAGGTCGATTTTATTGAAAAGCGCCACCGCATAGGCCTTTTTCTCGTCCCTGCCGGCACGGCCCGCTTCCTGGTAATAGGCTTCGAGGTTATCTGGCAAATCGAAATGGATTACGGCGCGGACATCCGGCTTGTCGATCCCCATCCCGAATGCATTCGTCGCTACCACAATGCGGATCCGGTTCTGGATCCAGGCCGTCTGCCGCTCGGAGCGATCTTTAAAAGGCAGGCCTGCATGATAGCTCGTAGCCGAAATTCCCTGCCTGCTTAGCCAGTCGGCGAGCTCTTTGGTGCGCTTGCGCGTACGAACGTATACGATTCCCGTTCCCTGCACGTTCCGTAAAATTTGCAATAATTTGCGCTCTTTACTTTCCTCCGCGAATGCCGAATAGGAAAGGTTGGCCCGCGCGAACGACTGTTTGAACACCCTTGCATTGCGCATTTCGAGCTTATCGAGAATGTCTGTCCGCACTTCCTCGGTAGCGGTGGCCGTCAGTGCCATCACCGGTACCTTGGGCAAAAGCTTACGGAAATCGGCAATGAGCAGGTAGGAGGGGCGGAAGTCGTAGCCCCAGGCCGAAATACAATGGGCCTCGTCGATCGCGAGCAGGCACACCTTCATACGCTTCGTGCGTGCGATCATGATGTCCGTACGCAAGCGCTCGGGCGATACGTACAAGAACTTCGTATTGCCGTGAATACAATTATCCAGCGTAATATCGATTTCCGTCTTGCTCATCCCCGAGTGGATTGCCGCAGCGGGTATATGCCTGCGTTTGAGCTGCTCCACCTGGTCTTTCATCAGGGCAATGAGCGGTGTAACCACAATGCAAACACCTTCGGAAGCCATCACCGGCACCTGGAAACAAATGGACTTCCCGCCGCCGGTAGGAAGCAATACGAGCGCGTCCATGCCATTCAGAACCGCCTGGATAGCATCCTCCTGAAACGGCCTGAAAGCCTCGTAACCCCAATATTGTTTCAGGACAGACCGGATATCAGTCATCAGATTGCATTTTGCGGTGTGGTGATCAGATTCTGCAAAGTAATTGCATTAGGTGCGTTATCGAAAGCGGAAAACCGCACGTTTGGTAAAAAGAAACCCCAAACAGGTATTCCATCAGGCACAAAACCCGTTACTTAGTGACAGAATTTCACTCCGCATCATGATTTTATCTCCCGGCAAAAAAGAAAGCTATGCCTCGTGGCTCCCCTGGCTTTTTACGCTGAGCTTCATTCTGATCACCTTTCTGCCGCGTTCGGTGGACGACACGATGTTTATGGACGGCGTCACCTATGCGGCCATTGCCCGTAACATGTCTGAGGGTATCGGTTCGTTCTGGCAGCCGTTTTTCGCGCACTCTTTCTGGTTGCCTTATGACAACGGCGCTTACTTTTCCGGCCATCCGCCGCTGCAATTCGGGCTGCAATCCATTCTTTTCAGGATTTTCGGCGACACGCCCGCTGTTGAAAACGGCTATAATCTGCTGATTCTAACCGGTTATATTCTCTTCATTGTCAAAATATGGCAAAAATTGCACGGACCGGCCAGCCCATTCCGTGCATTTGGCTGGTTACCTGTTTTGTGCTGGTATGCCATCGTGATTGTCTATTACAGTATTCCAAACAACTTTCTGGATAGTACCATGGGGCTATTTTGTATTGCCTCCTGCTATTTTCAATTGATTTACTTGAAAGAAGAATCTAGTCAAAACCAACATCCGATGTGGCCATTACTAGCCGGAATCTGCATTGTGCTGGCGTTCTTTACCAAAGGCCCGGTAGGACTCTATCCGCTCGCATTTTCGGCGATTTACGCCATTTCAATACCATCTTACGGATTTTCAAAGGCATTCAGGCCGACTTTCATCATGTTGGCGGTGGTCGCATTAGGCATCGCAGGTGTACTGGCCTATGCACCCGCGCGCGAGTTCATGACAACCTATTTTAATGGTCAGGTGATACAGGCATTGTTACAGAAACGCGAAAAGGCAGGTGCCGGCTGGGCCGCCCATTTTACGCTGATATCGGAACTCTTTCAGAATCTCCTGCCGCATTTGATCGCATGGGTTGTTTTGTATGGATTATCCATCGGTTTCAAATGGAGGATCCCACGGGAACAAACGATCTCCGAAAATGTTCTCCTTACCGCGCTCGTAGCCGCGTCAGGTATTGTCCCTATGCTATTGAGTATCAAGCAATACCCGCATTATCTTTTGCCTGCATTGCCGTTTGCAGCGCTGCTCTTTGCATTCATTCTGGTCCAGCGTATCGCCTTCATCATGGCACACAAAAAGCAATTGATAACCATCGCCTTAAGTATCGGCGTGTTGGTATGCTGGGGCGCTACGTTTCGGAAACTCGCCACCATTCAGCCTGATATTCATTCGGCCAACGCCAAACAGCTACGTACACTGGTACCGTCAGCGGCTACAATTGGAATTTGCCATGATTTATTCCAACAGGCCAACATTCACGCCAACTTTCAGCGCTATCATCATCTATCGCTTTCCACCGGAATTGATTCCCTGAAATATGTCCTTGCCGATTCAGCATGCCTGCCGCAGTTTGATTTGAACCAGGACAGCGTCGTGCCATTGCATGGCGGCTACTTGCTGGTTATTCAAAACCCCTGACCCGCGATCTTGCCAATACAGCGAAAATATTATCTTTGTTTAAAGTTCATTTTAACCCGTTTCCATGCGCACGCTGCTCTTCTTCATCAGTATTATTGCTTTGTCGGGCTGTTCGGCCTCCCATTATCTGAAACGCGAAATCGACCGCTCGGCGGTTCTCAGCCAGCAACATACCGGCGTTTCCATTGCGCGCATTGGCGATCAAAAGTCGCTGGCTTCGTATCAGGACAATAAGTATTTCGTCCCGGCATCCAATACCAAACTGTTTAGCTTTTACGCAGGCCTGTCCGCTCTCGGTGACTCCATTCCCGGCCTCGAATACCTCGAATGGGGCGAGTTATTGATCATCCGCGGCACCGGCGACCCTTCGCTATTACATCCCGATTTACCGCACAGCAAGGTCTTCGACTTCCTGAAAAGCCGCAAAGACCAGATATTCTTTACGCCATTCCATTTCGAAAACAAACGCTTTGGCCCCGGCTGGGCTTGGAGCGACTACAATGATTACTATCAGCCCGAAGTGACCGCCATGCCGATTTACGGCAATATTGCGCGTTTCAAAAGCACATCCGCAGGACAATACCTCGCCAATCCGCGGTTCTGGCAGAAAGCATTGGTACAAGACACCGCGGCTTCGGGGATTGAAAGAGAGGAGCTGCAAAATGTATTTCACCATTCGAAACCATCAGGTTCACAAGCCGTTACCAGGGATATTCCTGTTCACATGACCGACCAGCTGATGTTGCAGCTGTTGAGTGATACTTTGAAAAAGGAGATCAAACTGATCAATATCCCGCTCGAAATCGAGCTGCAGACGGTCAATAGCATTCCCTCCGACTCGTTGTATACGCGCATGATGCAGGTGAGCGACAATATGCTGGCCGAGCAGCTCATGCTGCTTTACGCCACCGCAAACAAGTTGCCATTGAGCACCGAAAAAGCCATTGCACACGCCATAGAGCACCATTTAGCCGATTTACCCGACAAGCCGGTCTGGAAAGATGGCTCGGGACTGAGCCGTTATAACCTTTTTACCCCACGAACAATGGTGGCCCTGCTGCAAAAGATCTACGCGAAAGTACCGCAAGAGAGATTATTCCAGATATTGCCGGCAGGAGGGAAGAACGGGACTTTGAAGAACTTGTTTAAAGAAGAGCGTCCTTTCATTTTTGCCAAAACAGGCAGTTTGAGCAACGTCTACAACCTGAGCGGGTATTTGATTACGAAAAAAGGCAAAATTCTGGCTTTCAGCTTCATGAATAACAATTTCACCAAACCTACCGCCGATGTGCGCAAAGAAGTAGAACGCATCCTGACGAGCGTACGTAACAAATACTGATTATTCTTTTTCCTCCCAGATCCTGCCGGTGCAGTAAATGTCATTGCGACCATTTTTGCGAACGAGCAGGTAAATCTGATAAAGGCCCGGCTCTACATTGGCCTTGTGAAAACTCGCGTTTATACCTTTATTAAAATACATTCCACGGCGAATCGTTGTTTTCAGCGGCACTGACACCTGGTTGGGCTGCGCTGCGTATACATGCTCCGTTGACTTCAGAATCACATATGGGCCGTCCGAATAGTCTTTTTCGGGCTGGAAGAATTCCTGGTGAAAGCCAACCACAATGTGATCGCCAAGTTGCCCTACTTCATCGGGTGGATAGGTGCCGGCGCAGGAAACCGAATCTGCCCGCGGATTCCAGTTTTCAGCCAGCGGGTCGGTCGAGCGGTAATAGGAGCGGATTTTTTCATAATGCTGCTGATCCATCGAAAACATGCGGATACCCAGCCAATCGGCATTATACCGCGCATTGAACTCCTGCGCAATTGCTGCCCGGCGGCCATTTACTGCTTCGGCGAAGTTGCTGTGCAGTAATACAAGATTCATGATGATGGCAGCCACCAGTATTCCCGGAGTCAGTTTTCTTCGTGTTGCATTTTGTACAACAGCCAAAAATCCGAAATACAACGCAATGCACCAGAGCGTCGAATACATCCGGTAGCGCCCTTTAAACATTCCTTCGAACGTATCCGTAGGAATGCGTTTGTACGTGAGGGCGAGGGCCGTAATACCGGTAAAAATTGCAATAGCAAGTGCAAAAAGAGCTGTCGGGTTAGTGTAGCGCCCTTTCAGCCAGGTCGAATTCCAAAGCGGAATGTATTGTTTGCGGTATAAAAACAGCAGTACGGCAATCATCAGCATTCCCATCGCCACGGCTATGTACAATCCGGATGTGGGTGTGCCGTAGGCGCTAAGCGTTGCCCAGGAGCCGATAAACCCGAAGAAGCCTAAGAAACCTTCTTTGACCTGTTGCGGATTCGAGAAATCGAGGTTTTGGGTGATAGGGGTGAAGTCGATGAAATAAATGACCGCAATAACGAGCGTTGTCGCCAGTGTGATAACGAATTGTTTGCGGTAACCTCCAAGCAAAAACAGCAGCCCGATTACGGGAAAAACCATCAGGCCATTGCCGTAAGTAAATGTGGCCGCGACAGCAAAAAGTAGCGAAACGGCAATCCGTTCCGGCCTGTAAACCGCAAAATAAAGCGCGGAAAGCACAAAAAGGATCACTCCGAAATTGCAGAGCGAGCTTACGCCCCAAAAAATGTTTTCAAACGACTGGATGTTGAACCACAGCCACATGACTGGCACGAAATACCATATGGAAAGCGTCAAATGCCTGAACGCGCGGTAAAAAACCCATGCACACAGCGCCCAGCAGGTGTTGGCGATCATCATCGGCCAAACCAGGTTGACCGTACCGAATGTCTTTTCGAGCAGCAGGATCACCGAGCGGGAGAATACCAGCCTATGCTCGGGAAAAAGGGTCGTCAGCAGCTTCCATTTACCTGCCAGATCGGCCTTCGAAAATTCGGGGATAATGCCAAGAATGAGGATGTCGTCAAATGCTACATAATTGACATTCAACGCAATAACTTTGAATACCCAAATATAAATCAGAACGGGTACCAGGCCCAACAAGCATGCCAGCCAGCTTTTTTCTCTGACAAAACGGAGGAAAGATGAAAACATGCGTGCTAATTAAGCAGGTGAGGCGTGATTTTCAACCATGCGCTGCCTAATTTTCGGTTTCCTCCTCTTCAGCGGAGGCGCGGGGATCTTTGGTATGATCGTAGACCAGTTTGCCTTTGTCGTCCCATTCTCTCAGGATGAATGGCTCGAAATTCTCGTCCCAGGCAGTTTTCGGATATTGAATTTCTTTCTTACGCTGGCGGCGGAACTGGTAGTATTCCACCCAGCGGCCCACTTTTTTCCCCGAATCATATTTCCCATTCGCAGCAAGCTGGCCCTCCTTGTAAAATTGCAGATACTCGCCCTCCACCTCGCCAAATGCGACCGGCATTACTTCTTTCACTTGCGTGTGCGCGGAGTCGTAGTAGGTAATGCGCGATTCGGCAGGAAATCCACGGTTCCAGACAGCCTTGTCGATCAGGTTATACTTGGTATCATATTTCACCCAGCGGCCGTCTTTCACCCCCATATAATAATAGCCT
>DATMSL010001014.1:0-2922 GCA_035565435.1 Dyadobacter sp.
AAATGAGCGGCCCTGTGCCGTTCACATTCGCATATTTCGAATATAGCTTTAAATGAAGGTTCTTAAATTTGGCGGCACCTCTGTCGGATCGGTCGACAGTATCAAAACGGTAATCAGTATCCTCGAAGAAAATCTGTCAAAAGGCGAGCGTATCACGGTCGTTTTTTCTGCCATGGGCGGGGTCACAAACAGGCTCATCGAAATCGGGAAAATGGCGGCTGCCGGCAATACGGAATATGTCGAATTTTTGAAAGGCGTGGAGGAAAGGCACTTCGCGGTTGTGCGCGGGCTGATCCCCGTGAAAAACCAGAGCAGTACATTCGCGGCTGTGCGCGGCCTTTTTAATGAACTGGAAGACATTCTGCGCGGCGTTTCGTGGATCCGCGAACTGTCCGAACGCACGCTCGACCTCATTATGAGTTTCGGCGAGCGCCTTTCGACGCTGGTTATCACCGAAATCCTAAAAAGTAAAGGCGTCGCCGCCGAATTCTGCGACGCACGCCAGGTGATCCGTACCAATGCTACTTATGGCATGGGCGATGTCAATTTTGAAGTTACCAATCATTTAATATTAGAGCATTTCGCGAAAAGCCCGGCGCTCCAATGCGTTACCGGCTTTATCGCGTCCACGGCCGAGGGCGTTACCACGACGCTCGGCCGGGGGGGCTCCGATTACACTGCATCCATCCTGGGCGCCGCGCTGGAGGCCGATTCGATCGAAATCTGGACAGACGTCGACGGGATGATGACCGCCGACCCGCGCAAAGTCGCGAATGCGTTCACGATCCCGTCCATTTCCTACGCGGAGGCGATGGAACTGTCGCATTTCGGCGCGAAGGTGATTTACCCGCCGAGTTTGCAGCCGGCATTTGCGAAGAATATCACGCTGAAAGTGCTTAACACTTTCAATACCGACTTTGAAGGAACATTCGTTCAGAAATCCGCTAACGGTAAGGAGTATGTGATCACCGGGATTTCGTCGATAGATGAAATCGCCCTCGTGAATATCCAGGGCAGCGGGATGATCGGCGTGGCCGGTATTTCCGGGCGTTTGTTCACCGCGCTATCCAATAATGCCATCAGCGTGATCCTCATTTCGCAGGCGTCGTCGGAGCATTCGATCTGTTTCTCTATTGATCCAAAGAATGCGCAGAAGGCGATCGACGTGCTCGAAAAAGAGTTCGCGACGGAGATTGGTCTGGGGCATATCGACGGTATTTCGGTGGAGAAAAATCTCTCGATCGTCGCGATTGTGGGTGAGGGAATGAAGAAAAACACCGGTATTTCCGGCAAGCTTTTCTCGGCGTTGGGTAAAAACGGTATCAATGTCGTAGCCACCGCGCAAGGTTCTTCGGAGCTCAATATTTCAGTGGTTATCTCTAAAAGCGACCTTTCCAAAGCTTTGAATGCGATTCACGGCGTATTCTTCCAATCGGAAACGCGCTCACTAAACCTGTTTATAGTAGGGGTAGGGCTGATCGGAGGTACATTAATTGAACAAATCCGCAACCAGACCCAGTACCTGCGTGAAGAGAAGCTGTTGAACCTGAATATCGCCGGTTTATCCAATACCAAAAAAATGCTACTCGATCCGGATGGCATCAAGCCTGAAAACTGGCGTGACCGGGTGATGGACGAGGGCGTGAAAACGAGCCTGCCCGCATTCGTGCAGCGCATGATCGAGCTCAACCTGCCGAACAGCGTTTTTGTAGACTGTACTTCCGATAAGGATATTGTACAGTACTATCATATGCTGCTGGATGCGAGTATCAGCGTCGTGACGCCCAATAAAGTAGCCAACTCCGGAAGCTATTCGGAGTACATTGCATTGCAGCGCACCGCATTGCAGCGCGGCGTGAAGTTCCTGTACGAAACCAACGTAGGCGCCGGTCTGCCGATTATCAACACCATCCAGGGGCTGATGGCCAGCGGGGACAAATTCCTGAAAATCGAAGCGATCCTTTCGGGAACGCTATCCTATATATTCAACAATTTCGGCGGCGATAATCGCTTCGTGGATGTGGTGAAAGAAGCCAAAGCCAAAGGCTTTACCGAACCCGACCCGCGCGACGACCTCAGCGGCGCCGACGTAGGTCGTAAAATCCTGATCCTTTCACGCGAAGTTGGCGTGGCATTGGAGCCGGAAGAAGTGAAAATCTCACAAATCCTGCCCGCGAACTGCCTGAATGCACCTACTGTGGATGCATTTTTCGGCGAACTGGAAATTTCCAATGCGTATTTCGCCGATATGCAGGCAGCTGCGGAAGCGAACAGCGAAAAACTTCGTTACATCGCGACGCTCGAAAACGGTAAAGCCACCATCGAGCTCAAAACCGTCGATGCCTCGCATCCGTTTTACACGCTTTCGGGCAGCGACAACATCGTGTCCTTCACCACCGAACGTTACAAAGACCGCCCACTTGTGATCAAAGGCCCGGGCGCGGGTGCCGAAGTGACCGCATCGGGGGTGTTCGCGGATATCATGAGTATCAGTAGCTATTTGGGATAGAAGGAGTTAAATTGCCGGCGTTATTCTGAACCATTTCGAGCGATGAGCAGCAGGAAAGTACCGGAATCGATAGCAGCGTTGGCGAAGGAGTTCGCGGAGGGCATTCGCGGGCTTTATGGCAACAGGCTGGATAAGGTGATACTTTTCGGCTCCTATGCACGCGGGGAGGAGCACGAGGAGTCGGATGTTGACTTTTTAGTGGTTTTGAATGATGAGCGTATAAATGCATTTGCAGAAATAAGTCGGATGTCCGGCATTAGTGCCGAGCTTGGGCTAAAATATAATTTTTGGATATCAACGGTTCCTATTTCGATAAACAGGCTGCTTCACGGTGAGGCGGCATTGGCTATTAATGTTCGTAAAGAAGGAATCGTTGTATGACAGAACTAACCGCAGGCCGAATTATGAAAAAG
>DATMSL010001015.1:0-15063 GCA_035565435.1 Dyadobacter sp.
TTTTCTTAGAAATAGTAACACCCATGGCTCATCTGCTCCTCGTTGAAGACGATTCTACATTTTCAAAGTTGCTCACCAATTTTCTCGGCAAGCATGGTCATCAGGTAAAGGTTTGTACAAACATAAAAGAGGCGAGAGAAGCACTCGGGAAGAACAATTCCGACGGGCCGTTTGAGGTGCTGATGCTCGATTACCGTCTGCCGGATGGTAACTCCGTAGATTTTCTCAAAACGCTCAGAAGCGAAGGCAACCGCACGCCGGCATTTATCATGACCAGTTTTCACGATGTGAGGACTGCGGTTACAGCCATGCAAATCGGGGCTTTCGATTATATCACCAAGCCGGTGAATCCCGAAGAATTGCTTATGGTACTCAGGGAAGCGCTGAATAAGGGAGAAGTGACGAGCGTGAAGACTGCACCGAAGGTCAAAAGTAATTCGAAGACAGAAAAGCAATCGCTCGACTATATCGAAGGCAAAAGCAAGGTTGCCAAGCAACTTTTCGAATATGTGCGGCTAGTGGCGCCAACAGATATGTCGGTGATTATCCAGGGCGAGAGCGGCACCGGCAAGGAGCACGTGGCGAAGTCGATTCACCGCCTCAGCAAGCGCGCCGATGGCCCGTTCGTGGCGATCGACTGCGGTTCGTTGTCGAAAGACCTGGCTGCCAGCGAACTTTTCGGTCATAAAAAAGGAGCATTTACCGGTGCATTGCAGGATAAGATTGGGCAGTTCGAAGCTGCGGATGGCGGTACGCTATTCCTGGATGAGATCGGAAACCTGAGCTACGATGTGCAGATCAAGCTGCTCCGCGCATTGCAGGAACGCATTATTGTTCCTATCGGGAGCACCCAGCAGGTGAAAGTGGATGTGCGCCTCATTGCAGCGACAAATGAGGACCTTATTTCCAGCGCCGCCGCCGGCGATTTCCGTGAAGACCTTTACCACCGTTTGAATGAATTTAAAATCGAGGTGCCTGCGTTGCGCAAGCGCGGTGAGGACCTGCCGATTTTTGTTCAACATTTTGTAGACAAGGCCAATGACGAACTCGAACGCAATGTGAAGGAGCTTTCGAAAGAGGTAATGGATGTTTTTCAAAAATATGACTGGCCGGGTAACCTTCGCGAGCTCAACAATGTGATCAAGCGCCTGGTGCTCCTGTCCAAAGAGGAGGTGGCTACATTAAATGCATTGCCGTCGGAAATGATAACTGCCATGGAGGATCAGCAGAAACCTGCGCCGGGTTCCGACTTGAAAGCATTACAGGAAACGCACGAGAAGGAAATGATCGAAAAGGTGTTGCAGGAAGTGCGTTACAACAAAAGCAAAGCAGCCAAATTATTGAACATCGACCGCAAGACTTTATATTACAAGATCGAAAAATATCATATCGAGTAGGAGAGTGCTTTCTCCTCCACTTGCTCAATTACTGACGCAGCGTCGTTCACGACCTGCGTCATTTCTTTTTCCGAGACTTCCGCAGCGTTTTCGCGCAATGCGATTTCCAGGTTCCTGAACCTTGCCGACAGGTCGCTGGCGCCGATCTGCCCGGTGCGGCCCGCCATGCGGTGCATCAGTTCTTGTGCGTGATCGGGCTCGTTGGCGGCAATATGCTGCCGGAGTGAATCGATGTCGGCTCGGGAATCTTTCACAAATTGATCCAGGATCTCGCGCAGCAGACTTTCGTCGCCAAAAGTCATTTCGGTGAGCATCGTGAAATCAAAATCCAGGTTGTGGGCTGTGTGGCCGTTTTCCGGCTTCGCTTCTGCCGGTATAACGGCGGGCGAATCTCTTTCCGGTGCTGAGGACGATTCGAGTAGTTCCAGCAGATCCCGCGAATGGAATGGTTTCATCAGGTAACCGTCGAAACCCATACTCAGCAGTTTCTTACGTTCTTCCGGCAATGCCTGTGCGGTGAGGACAAAGAATTTCACGTCCTTCGGAGCCGATTTGCGGAGGCGTTTCACGAGCTCGGCTCCGTTCATGCCCGACATGCGCATATCTGTGAGCACGAATTTCACCTGATCATTCCACGGTCTGCTAAGCACTTCCTCGGCCGAGGAGAATGCGGCATGCTGAATGCCGTTCATTTCAAGTACTGAGGAGCACCATTTGAGAATAAAGGCGTCGTCGTCCACGAGCCAGACTTTGCCATTGATCTGATAGCTTCGTTCCGGCGCTTCTTCTGCCAATTCCAGTGTGTCTGCCTTTTTCATACTGGTGGTGACAAAAAAAGTCGTGCCGTCTCCAGGCTTGCTGGTGACATGGATACTTCCCGACATGCCTTCTACCAATGCCTTGACAATGCTGAGACCGAGTCCGGTACCGCCATAGCGGCGCTGAATGGAGGGGTCGGCCTGCTCGAACTGGTTAAAAATGCGTTCTGTTTGCTCTTTCGACAACCCGATACCCGTATCCGAGATCTGGTATTCTATTTTGGCAAGATTACCGCTTTCGTGGCCAGCTACTTTAAGGACTACTTCGCCGTTCTCGGTGAACTTTATTGCATTAGTCAGCAAATTGTACAGTACCTGCCGCAATCGGAAAGGGTCGCCGTGCAGGTACAGATTGGGTTTCAGGGAGTTCTCGAGCCTCAATACCAAACCTTTGGAGATGGCATTCGGCCTGAGTACCTGCACTACCTCATTCAGGAGCGAATTAATTGAAAATACCCTGTCCTCGAAGGTAAAGCGGTCGGAAATGATGCGGCTGTAATCGAGCACTTCATTAACAAGGTATAGCAAATGCTCTGAGGCCGAATGCAACGTTTCAAGGTCTTGTTTTCGCGGTTTCTCTTCGTTTTTCAACGCTTCGGCATAACCGATGATGGATTGGAGCGGCGTACGAATCTCATGGCTCATGTTAGCCAGGAACCGCTGCTTGGCCATGCTGTGGTATTCGGCTTCCTCTTTGGCTTCTTCGAGCTGCTGGCGGTAATCGTTGCTTTTGGTAATATCTGTGAAAATGAAGTAGGCCATTACTGCCGTCAGGAAAAAGAAGCCCAGCATGATCCATTCGAGGTAATTCACGCTACCTTCTACCATCCCCTTCGCCTTGGCGTTGTTTTTATTGGAATCCTGCATCACGTCCCGCTGAACGTCCTGCATAACTCCCAATAGTTGTTTTACCAGTGAATTACCGGCCGTCGCCAGCTCCTGCTCCCTGTCAACGAAGGTTACCGCCCGTTTTTTCTGTGATTTTTCGATGGCGTGAACGGCCTCGCCTACTTTTTCGATCGTGCTGTCCTTCTTGGCCACACGGATCGTGTCGACCTGCACATTCACTTCCTGTTTCTGCACCAGTTTTGTTGGTTCTTTGGCTGGTGTCTGGTTCTTTTTATTTCCGCGGAATACCCTGCTGAGGAAGCCTTTTTTTGTACCTGCTTTCTGGCTGGTATCTGGTACTTCGGTGTAAACAGTGGTGGTAGTAGTACGTTTTTCGGTTTTAACCACTGTACTGTCTGGTTTGACTGTCTTCGTGGTAATCAATCCGGAAATTGATTTAACCTCGTCTTCCAGTGCTTTATTGCTTACCAGTTTGGACCGCACTTTCACATAGTCGCCATAGATCTTCTCGCGTTCTTTGAGAATCTTCTTCATGGAATCGATCCGGATTACCTGCAACGGATCTTCCAGGCTAAGGTAACTAAGGGTATCGAGGGTAGCGATCAATTCTACGGATTGGGCAAGTACTTCGTCGTTGAGTTCTTCCCCTTTCAGCTTTCGTTCGTTCTGAAGGTGATCGAGCGTAAGGATGTCCTGAAATATCTTGTTGACCAGCCGCATCTTGTCATCCGGAGTGGAGAGCGTATCCAGCGTGGTAAGCATATTGTCGAATGCCAGTTTGCTGGTTACCCAGGATGCAGCCAGGGCGAGAGAGGCAATAAAAAAGCCTACAACGACTTTTCCTTTGACCGATTTCAAGAAAGACGGGCCACGCAGAGTAAACATAGTTCTGATCACATTCAATAACAACTAACGCATTTTCAGGGGTAAAACGTGCGATTTGCGCTGCATTAGTCTGGTTTGCAATGTGAATATAATGCATTAAAATGGTTTCTGAATGCGCTGATCTTCAACTAAAAAAGGCTGCCTCCGTAATGGAAGCAGCCTTTTTTAGCTATCACCCGGCCGAGGCCCGGCGGCATGTAATTATTTCGCAAGAGAGTTAATCCATGCCGCGATTTTAGCCGCTTCCGCCTTAGGAACCTGAGGCATAGGCGCCATTGGTGTCGCATAATCAGGCCAGTTTTCAGGCTTCGGAGCGTAAATCAGTTCTACGATCTTCTCGTTGCTGTATTTGCGTTTCGCAACATCGGCATATGAAGGTCCCACAACTTTTTTGTCAGGCGCGTGACAGGCAAGGCAAGTGTTCTTCGCGAGCAACGGCTTCACTTCTTCCCAGGTTGGCGCTTTGGCTGCTGCTCCGGCTTTCGCAGGAGTTGCTTTGCCTTTGCCGTCCGGAGAAACGTGTTCTTTCGCAGGTTCTGTCGAACCCGATGTCTGTGCTTTGCCTGAACGGGTTGTTTTCAGGTCGGAAACCTTCAATCTTTCACCGTCAGGAATGTTGTTCAGCGTGTAATACGCGTCCGGGTGCACGAGCGACCAGCTGTTTGAAGCCGAGCGAACGCCTTCGAGGGAAATCTTATGTACATAATATTGCTTCATTCCATCGAGTACGATGCGTACTTTCTTGTTGTCGTCGGATACTTTCACACCTGCGATTTTCACATCTTCCAGGTTGATCTGCGGGCTACCGTACACGGGGTAGTGCTTGTAGAGGTAGCTGCTCACTTTGTAAGAATCCAGGTCTTCCGCCGATTTGCGGTCGACTGGCATCGTGAATTCGATTTCGAAACCGTCCGGCTGTGCTTTCACAGTGTACATTTCGAAAGGCATTTTGCCATTCCATACCAAACGCTGCAAGCCTTGGTTGGCATCACCGGCTGATCCCCAACCGCGGTTGGTTTCGCCTACGAACATTGATCCGTCCTTATCGAACGCCATACGCAATACGCCCGACTGGAATCCGCTGCGGAAACCGATACTGGCACCCTGGTACTCGCCTTTTACTTTTTCCATCACGATACGCATAATGTTGCTTTGTCCCTGGTCGCCCACGAACACCTGGCCTGTGAAAGGTCCGAAACCACCTTTGGTATCGTCAAGGATCAATTCAGCGGTAGAAACGCCGTGTACGCCGTAAGGCAACCATACAGCCGGAAGCTGTACCATATCGTATTTCTGTTTCAATTGGTACAAGAACTGTGGTTCTTCGCCCAATGTGTTTTCCGGCTTGATCGCGCGGTCCTGTGCGTTGCGGTGCTGGCGGTTGTCGCGCTCTGCAAAGAATTGCTTTTCAGTTAGTTTCACAGGTGAGTTAGGCAAGCCAGCCCATTTCAGACCTGCCGGGTGGCCCATGAAGCCTCCTTTTTTAACCTGGAAAATCGCGCCGGTACCCATCCAGTCGCCCTGGTTGTCGGTATAAAACAGCTCACCGTTCAGCATGCTGATGCCCGCTGGGGAGCGCACGCCGGTTGCGTAGGGTTCGTATTTGCCGTCGTTGGTGATGTGGAAAATCCAGCCACGACCTGGCACGCGGCTTTCGCCTCTCCACCATTCTTCGTCACCGAATGCTACGTTACCACTCACGAAGAAGCTGCCATCCGGAGCCAGTTTAGGCCCGAAGGAGTATTCGTGGTAGTGACCTGAAAGCGGCCACGCATAAACTGTTTCGTAAACGTCTGCTTTGCCGTCGCCGTTTTTGTCAACGAGCTTCGTCAACTCGCCGCGTTGTGCGCAGTACAATGCACCTTCTTTGTAAGCCAAACCGAGGATTTCGTGCAAACCGGTCGCAAACTTGCGGAAATACGGCGTGCGGCTGGTAGGGTTATCCACGATCCAAACCTCACCACGGCGGGTCGAAATCGCCAGGGAGCCATTGGGCATGGTTGTCAAACCACCTACTTCAAGGATAATGCCTTCAGGGATCGGTGGAGTGACGATCTTGTAAAAGTCTTCTTCTTTCGGAGACTCCTGCGCTTTCAGCGTAGATAGGGAGGCCAAAAGAGCAAATGCTATATGAGCAAGTTTTTTCATTGTTCAATCAGGAATAATAAGGTTTAAATCAGAACAGGATAGAATACTTCACTTCGCCGTTGGTAACAGGCACAATGAGTTCCTGCTCGCCTTTGGCGCCTCTGATTTCTGGTTTAAGTTTCTTGTCGGCCAGCTGGATGTAGTACGATTTGTCGTCTACCGCGTAAAGTCCTTCCGAGATTTTCTCGATGGAAGCACCATCAGCCAGGCGCGCTACGAGGTCTTTGGCAGGGTTATTAACCTTCACAATGCGCTCGAAATACTGGTTGTTCACGACAGAAACGTAGTCTGTGATCGAAGAACCGAATGCCTGGTACTGGAATGTAGGTACATCCGCGTCATCCAATACGTAACCTTTCGGACGGTAACCGCTGCCGGTAGTGTCCGCTTCCCATTTAGATTTACCTGATTTACCGAGGAACATGTCGTCGCCAAGCAACGTCACGCTGCCGCGCGGGCGTGAAGAGCCATCGCCGCGGTCGTGCCACATAGGAGTAGCATCGAGGAATTCACCACGCCAAACTTGCAGGATCGCGCCTTTGTCCAGGTCGTAAGTATAATGCAGGCTAGCAGGGCTACCTACCGAAACCGCATGAACTACACGGGTTCTTTTCGCTTTTTCGTCCTTGCGGAAATCCATGAAAGAGCGGGTAATGGTGTTATTAGCTGCCTGGATCAGGATCGGGTCGGTAGAACCGCCGCCCATCGCCGAGCTTTTGGAATGGAAAGCGATTTCACGGAAACCCGGTCCGCTTACCCAAAGGCCCAGTACCGGACGCATCCAGCCATCTCTTTTGTTATTGAAAAATTCGAGCTTGTGGTCACCGGCAGTCAGATTTACTTTGGCTACACGGAATTCGTTGTTCGATTTCCATTCCGGCTTAATCACATCTTTACCGTCGATTTTCAGGTAGGCGTTACCCGAAGCCTGCAAACGGAAAGTGTATTCGCCTTCGCTGGCTGCATTCAAACGGCCGTTATAAACGAAAGAGTAGTTATTGTTTTCTTTCAAAATCTCCCAGTTGAGCGATTCCGATTTACCGGTTTCAGCAGGAGTCAGTTTTGAAAGATCTTCCGTTTCCGACAAACCGCCGTAATAGGTTTTGTAAGTCAGTTCGGAAAGCGTCGCAGGTTTCTTGTCAAAATTGTTTACCACGATATTGCGGATCGCCAGTGAACCGTGATCGCCCTGGATGCGGATCGGGCCCATAGGTACGTCTTCGGCAGTGAGTGAACCGCGGGTAGGGCCGCTAACTTCCACATTTTCGTGGATCGTTACGCCGTTCAGCACGATAGAAAGGAATACCGCATTCGCGACTTTCTTACCGCTGGCGTCGAAACGAGGAGCCTGGTAAGAGATTTTGATATGCTGCCACAAACCCGGTGCTTTCGCCACGTTGAAACGCGGGGCATATCCTTCGTAGCCTTTTTCGCCTTCGGGCTTGGAGTCGTTCCAGCGCTCGTAGATACCACCACAGTCGTTGTATTTAGCACCTTTTTTACCCCAGCTGTCGAAAAGCTGTACTTCATAGTTGCCTTGCAGATAGATTCCTGAGTTGGAACCCTTGCTCATCATGAAATCCAGTTCAAGGTCGAGATCGCCGTGTTTGAAGTTGGAAATCAGTTCATAGTCGCTGCCATACTTGCCTTTTTCGTGGAGGCAGGCTAGCACGCCTTTACCTGGGCTGGTTACCAGCGCGTTTTCCTTAGCAAGGTCGGCCGATGCATTGCCGACGATTTTCCAGTCACTGGACTTGGTCGTAAAAGCACTGAGGTCGTTGAGGGGAATGGGCTGCTGGGCGTAGGCGGTATGCATGGCAAAAGCCGCTACCCCAGAGGCGATTAATTGAAAAAGTGAACGGTTGGTTTTAGACATACTTGCAGTAAGCTTAGTCGGTTTTAGATTAGCAATCCAGGCTACGAATGCCTTTAGCCCTGCAAATTACGTGATAAGAATCGGGAAAATTACATTTATATAGATGAGAATCCTTTTTGTTATTGCTTTTTCCTTAATGTTGTGTTTTGATACTATTTCAAAGAGTTTTTAGACTAAAACTGTTACCTTTCAAATGAAAAAATTGATGCTTACCGCGTTCAGCATGGCTGCTGCCTTTGCCGCACACGCGCAATTGCAGCCTGCGAAGCAAACTCCTGAGTCCAGCGAATTGTGGAATCCTGTTCCCCGCGTGGTGACGCCCGGGAAAGGTTCTTCGGCGGTTTCAGGCTTCACAGCCCCTTCCGATGCGATCGTTCTGTTCGATGGTAAGAACCTCGATCAGTGGGTTTCAGGAAAAGACGGTAAATCAGCTGCTCCCTGGACTGTGGCCGACGGCGCCATGACCGTAGCGCCCAAATCAGGCGACATTCAAACGAAACAGACATTCGGCGACTACCAGCTGCATATCGAATGGAGAACCCCCGCGAAAGTGGATGGAAACGGACAAGGCCGTGGTAACAGCGGTATCTTCATGCAGGGCGTTTACGAATTGCAGGTGCTCGACAGCTACAATAACCCGACCTATTCAAATGGTCAGGCAGGCTCGATCTACAAGCAAACCATGCCGCTCGTGAATGCGGCGGTTGGCCCCGGCGAATGGCAGACTTACGATGTGGTTTACACCGCACCGCATTTCAACAAAGACGGTCATATGACACATCCGCCTTACATTACCGTGATCCATAATGGTGTATTAGTGCAAAACCACACCATGATCCAGGGAACGACTCCTTACATCGGCCAGCCGACGATCGAGCCGCACGGAAAAGGCCCTATCAAATTGCAGGACCACAACAATACGACCAGCTTCCGCAATATCTGGATCCGCGAGTTGTAAGAATTCAAGAGTTATTCAAATGCAAAAAAGGGTTGCTTCAAACGAGGCAGCCCTTTTTGATTTATAATCCACTAGCGTTAGTTAGAACTTGATTGCCAGGTTAGCCGAGAAATTTCTGGGCATTTGCGGCGTGAGCACGCCCTGTCCGGCAAAATATTCCTTGTCGAGCATATTGTCGAATTTGATACCCAGGCGCCAGGCTTTGGTGTTATAGAAAACTGTCGAATTCAGCACCGTGTAGGAAGGAATGGTGAAAATGCCCGTCACAGCTGAGTTAGCCGTCAAATGCTCGCTGATGTAATTTCCCCCGATTCCTGCACCAAGTCCTTTGAGCTTTCCGAAAGGCAGATTATAGCTGATCCACGCATTAGCCAGATCGGCGGGGCCTGAGTTGGCCGGGCGCCGGCCTTCGAGCGCGGCGGTCGATTTCGTTAGTTTGCTATCGTTGTGGCTGTAACCGGCCACGAGGTTCAGGCCGGTGATCGGGTTGGCGATAATCTCGACTTCGATACCGCGGCTGTACTGCGTGCCGTCCTGCACGGTAATGTTGTAGTTCTTGCCTTCACGCACGAGCACGTCTGTGCGAGTGGTGTTGTTAACCTTGATATCATAGTAGCTGACCGTCATATTCAACTTGCCCTGGTAGCTTTCCAGTTTAATACCGCCTTCGAGCTGGTTGGCCTGCTGCGGTTTGAAAACACCTGAAATATCCGGGAGCGGCTGGGTGACGGGTGCTACATTGAAGAAACCATTCATATAGTTCCCGAAAACCGAAAGCCGGTCTTTAATGATTTGGTATACCAATCCAAATTTCGGCGAAACCGCGGTTTGCTTGAATTTCGTATTGACTACGTACGTCCGCGTGGCGTGGTTTAGTGTGCCATTGTTTTCGAAGCGGTCGACGCGCAGACTGATCATGGCTAACAGACGGTCGGTTACGTTGAGGACGTCCGAGAAATAGGCGCTGTACACATTCCCCGAATTGTGGTTACGAGTAGGCGCGTCGGTGTTCGCGGCGAGACGTGCCTCCACAGATGTACGACTGATTTTCAGGTAATTCGGGTCGTTGTGAATGCCGCTTACATTGTCGAACACAATGTAGGGCGAGTTGTTGTTATGCGCGGTGCGGTTCAGGTAATCGAGGCCCACTACGACACGATTACGCAAGGTGCCGATTTTGAAATCACCAATAAAGTTCTGCTGAATGTCGATCGCATTGTTGGTCGTGTTTTGCAGGGAAATATTGCGTTCGAGCAAAGTATCGGCCACCGCTCCACGAATGAACTGGTATTGGTAAAAGCCGTCGGACTTGCGGGTATTGCTGGAAAAAGCGGTTTGTGACGTCCAGCTGTTTGAAAGTTTGTATTTCAATTGACCGTAGACATTAATGGTCGGCGTTTTCATCGTAAGGTCGTTGCTGGTGTAGGATTTGTTCCAATCGAAACCGAGCTCCTGCGGCGTGTGGGCTACAAATTGTCGCGTCCTGTTAAGGAAAACGGCCGAAGGGCTCGTCATTTCACCCTGGTAAATGCCTGCATTGAAAAGCACGGTCATCCGTTCGTTCACCCGGTATTCCAGCGATGGCGCGATCACCAGGCTTCTTCTGAAACCGGCGTCCTGGAAGCTGCCCTGATATTGATAGGCCGCATTCACCCTCAGCAAAAGATTTTTGGAAGCGTTGATAGGTCCGTAAATATCCGCAGTCAGACGGTTCAGGCCAAAACTTCCCGTAGTATAGCCAATCTCGCCGCCTGCTATTTCTACCGGCTTTTTAGTCACAATATTCATTAACCCGCCAAAGGAAGTCACCGAGCTGCCGAACAGCGTGGCCGAAGGTCCTTTAATCACCTCCACTTTTTCCACATTGATCGGATCGAACTCGCCGTTGGTTTGCACGGGCAGGCCGTCTACGACCGACAGTTCAGTACGGAAGCCGCGCAGCGCGTAGAAGGTCGCGCCATCCGAGTTGATACCGCGGTTGGCCTGGATTTTGTATACACCGGGAGCATTCTTGATAATATTGGAGAAATCGGTAATGAGCTGCTCGGTGAATAGCGTTTTGGATAATGCGCTGTAAACCTGCGGGTTCTCCATATTGCTCACTGGCAGTTTGGCTACATAATCGCTTTCTTTTTTGGAGAACTTGTTGATATCCCCGCTGATCACCACTTCCTGCAATGCCTTGCTGTCTTCGTTGAGGAATATCGGTTCGAATGTGACGGTTTGGTCCGCCTCGATGGTTACCGACCGCTCGATAGGCTCGTAACCGAGCAACTGGATCACTACCTTATGTTCGCCAGCGGGGATATTCCGAATGATAAACTGCCCGTTTGCATCGCTCTGGGCACCTTTCCCGGTCCCTTTTACGGTAATGTTCACAAACTCGGCAGGTTTGCCGTCCGAAGTTTTTAGCGTTCCGCGCAATGCGCCGCGGCCTTCGTTGGCTTCGATCGTAATCACGTTTTCCTGCACATGCAGTTCTTTCAATACCGAGCCTACCACGCGGTGCAATGCGTCCTTCATGGGTACGTTGGTCAAATTGGCATTCACCTTTTTGGCCACGTCGAGCTGTGTGCTGCTGTATGAAATGGAAGTGCCTGTCTGGTCGCCTATTTGCGCGAGGGCATCGGCCAGGCGTACATCATGGAGTTTCAGGGTAACGGCCTTCGCGAGTACCGGGGCCTGTGCGAGGGTTTTATTTGAAATACACAAAACAATGGTGCATAGCGCGGCGGCGGCACAGTTTCGGAGGAGGGAACAACAGATTTTGGCGCCTGTTTGGGGCGAAGTATAATGGAGCTGCATATTTTTGTTTAAATGTTGATTGATCTGCGATTGATTGGCATTCGACCCGATGTTAAGTTTGGCGACAGCGCATCGGGTTTTTCCATTTCCGCAGGCTAGGGCGATTTATTCATGGAATGGATGGGATTACTATTTATATAAACTGATGGTTTCTCCTCTGACCTCGTACCGAAACCCCACTGCAGTGCTTAAACTCCCCAGCACCGCGCTGAGCGAAGGGTTTTTGAATGCGCCGGTATACCGCTGATTTTTCAATGGTTCGTTGCGAATCTGAATGCTGACGTTGTAGCGCCTTTCCAGCACACGCGTTACCTGTGTAAGTGGTACGTCGTCAAACCGCAACGCATTGTTTAGCCATAAAGCCTGTGCTTCCGCGCCTGAAACATGGCGGACCGAAAGCTGCTTCCCTTCGATTAGCCCCGTCATGCCGGCAGTCACGACCTCCGACTTAGGAGAAATTTTATGGGTAAACCTTACTTCTCCTTCCGTCACCAGCAATGCTGTATTGCCTTCGCCGGGATATTCCCTCAAGTCGAAAGCCGTCCCGAGCACGCGTGTCTGCGCAGCAGCAGTTTCAACGATAAATGGCTGTTTCGGATTCTTTTTGACCGAAAATTGCGCTTCACCGATCAGTACCACACGACGCACCGAATCGTGGAATACGGATGGGTACCGAAGCTCGCTGTCGTAACTCAGCATGACCACCGAACCGTCGGGGAGCGTGAGTTGCCGGGTTTCACCTTTTTGGGTGCGGGCAGTTTGTATGACGATTGCCTGCCGCGCATTTTCGCTTCTCGCCGCATACCAGACAATGCCGCTTACCAGCACCACCGCAGCCGCTATTCCTGACAAGTAACGCCGGTAATATGCCCAAAATGGGCGCGTGAGGCATGCCTGCAAACGCTCCCATACACGTGCGCCCGACTCCCGCCGTATTTCATCGGGGATTTCGGTGATAGCTTCTGCGGCGGCTTCGGGAGTAGTGAGCCAATGCTCCACGGCCTGTATTTCGGCAGGGGTGCATTGTCCCGAGGTGTAGCGTTCTAAAAGTTCAGGTGTAATGTTCATGATGAATACGCGGGACGAGGTGCCCTGTACATATTGTTGCGTAGCGCAGAGATTACCCTGGTGTGCGGTAGAAATTTTTTAATGCTGGTAGTCGGAAAGGTGCTTTCCGAGGAAGCGCAATGCGCGGGTAAGGTGGTATTCCACCGTTTTTTCGGACAGGACGAGCGATGAAGCAATGGCTTTGTTCGACATTCCTTCCTGCCGGCTCATCACAAAAACATCCTGGCAAGGGCGGGGCAGATCGGCCACAAGCTCGCTCAGGCGCTCGGAAAGCAGGTGATAGTCGACCTGCCGTTGGGTCGTTTCTTCGGAACCTGCTTTTTGAGGGATAATCTGGTCAAAGATCTGCCGGCGGTTGGCTGAGTCGCGGTGATGGGCCAAGAGTTTGAGCTTTGCCGCCCGCACCAGGTAATTGGCCGCGGGGCCTTCTACCCGTAATTCGCTCCGTCGTTCCCAAAGCGACTGGAATATTTCGTGCATCAGATCCTCGGCCTGTTCGAGGTCGCGCGTGCCCTGGTAGCATACCGCAAATACCTTTTCCCAATGCAGGTGGTAAAGTTCTTCAAACGACTTGTCTGTCTGAATCAGCAAAGGGGCGATTACAGGGGGCATAGGGTACCGGGGATGTCCGCTGCAAAGCTACAACACTATTTATATTAAGTCCAAATAATAGAAAAGTTTAAAGTTCAGAGTTTAAAGGCAAATCTGGACTCTCAACTCTTAACTCTAAACTCAAATCTGGACTCTCAACTCTTAACTCTAAACTCTAAACTCAAATCTTATCCGGTACAATAATTTAACCCTTAAATGATTGGTAACATCGGTTAAGCCTTTTCTGTTTTCATTTATATTCGCTTTCAATGTCACTCCAAAATCGTTGCCATGCAGGAAATAGAGCCCTATTATAATTGGGAGAAGCATTATGTGGCCAGCCACGACGAGCGCTCGCCCTTTTACGGCCGCACTTATAACCTGGATTATTACGAAAATGCGATCTACGGCTACTACATCCACCCATTGTGGGATGATATCGGCTCGGAGACGCTGTATGTGAAAATCCTGTTTGCAGACTACAACAAGCACTTTGTGATCATCGAAATGTTTGGAGAATGGAACGACGCGCTGCATAACGACATCATGTTTTTCAAAAGGCAGGTCATTGACCCGCTGGTGAATCAGGGCATTAACCAGTTTATATTACTCGGTGAAAATGTGCTCGATTTCCACGGAGGCAACGACGACGACTATTATGCGGAATGGTTTGACGACGTGGAGGACGGCTGGATTGCCGCCATCAATTTCCGCGAGCATGTAGAAGAGCAATGGAAGAAGTACCGGCTCGATTATTATATCAATTTTGGTGGTACGCTGCACCTCAATAACTGGCGCACATTGCAGCCGGAGCCGTTTTATGAGTTGGTTAAAAATTTGATGGTTAGAAGGTTAACCTAGCACAAAGCTGCGCGCATTGTTTGCAACCTTGGTAACTCCTTTGTAGCTTACGCATTCATCGAATCAACTGTTCTTACCTTAAAACCTCATTTCCCATGGCCGAGAATACCGAACCTACATCAGAAGATGCAAAAGAATCGCTGGAAAATAAAGTTGAAGAACTCAAAACCACTGCTGCCGATGCCCAAGATGCAATTGTGGAAGAGGCGCAGGAAGTGAAGAACGAGGCAACCGAAGCAGTGAAAGAAGAAGTGGCTGCCGTAGAAACGAAAGCTGAGGAAACCGCCGATGGCATTAAGACCGAAGTTTACGAGACGATCGACGACCTCAAGGCGCAGGCCGAGACGAAGGTAGCGACTGCCGGGGAAGCATTGGAGGAAGTGAAAGAAGAGGCTGCGGCTAAGGTAGATGCTGTGAAAGAGGAAGTTGTAGGAAAAGCCGAGGAGGTGCAATCCGGTTTCGCAGCGAAACTCGCCGGACTGACAGATGCAGCAGCAGAGAAATTCGGGGACTTGAAAGAGGCCGCGGCGGATAAGTTCGAAGATATTAAGGAAGTTGCCTCAGAGAAGTTTGAGGATATTAAAGTGGCCGCAGCTGACAAGTATGAGGATATCAGGGAAGATGCCGCCGAAGCATTTGAAGATGCAAAAGAGGCCGCTTCCGAGAAACTGGCCGAAGCACAGGCCAAGGCCGCTGAACTGAAAGCGAAAGCCACGGAGGAGATAGCGGAGTTGAAGCAGGAAGCTTCGGAGAAAGCAGTCGAGACGAAAACCAAGGCGAAGGGATTCTGGGCGCGGCTCTTCGGCA
>DATMSL010001016.1:0-8876 GCA_035565435.1 Dyadobacter sp.
AAGTTCGCGAACTTTGTCGGTGTTGAGGTAATCGACGCCCAGCGCCATCATGGTTTTCCAGGAATTGATATTGTCGGGTGTAGCCCAGATCCGTACTCTTTTGCCCAGGTCGTGCACCTCGTTGATCATCTTTTGGATCTTCTTTTTGTCTTTTTCCAGCAAAGGTCCTTCGCCGTTCCATTTGGAATATTGCTGAAATGCCTGGCTGATCAATCCCACATGCGCGAGTTGCGCCGGTGTGTAAACTTTTTCCGGGCGCCCATCGAAATAGATGAAGTTCGGATACTGCTCGAACCGGGAGGGATCGGGTAGATTGCCGCTGACCACGATTTTGACGCTGCCTGTAGGCGCGAAAATATGCTTATGGGGTTCCAGCACCTTGATCAACGCGGCCAATGTCTGTTCGCCTTCCGTTTTGAGGTCGATCAGCAATTGCAGAGGCACATTGTCCTGCGTATAAATGCGTCCGCCGTTTTGTTCTACTTTTTGAAGGATGGGAAGCAGGTATAATGCGCTAAAAGTCCGGTTGGGGCGGATATCTTTCAGGTTATGGGCTACAAAAAGGGAATCGTTGACCAGGAAAATATCGGCTTCCACCGAACCGAACTGCTGCTCGTAGGCATCCTCAAACGGGCGTGCCCGTTCATAATCATTGTGGGAATGCGCCTGGGCGGTAGAATAGGATTTAACGCTTTGGGCTGCAATGAATTGAATGGTTAGGATGATGCTAACGAAGCAAGTAGCGATTTTTTTCATGGGCAAATTGGTGGAACGGAGTAACGGGGATTAGTTCGATAACGCAATCATTCCCTGTTTGATTTCCCTTGCAAAGAATTTTCTACGGATTTTTTGGGATAAAAGGAACAAATTTTCAGCCGATGCCGGGATCGTTTTAGAATATCATTATTTTTAGCCCTGCTTATTACAAACTGATACCTGATAAATAGCGCCTGCATGAGCCAGAATTCTCCTCTTTTCCGAAAAAAATCCGTTGACCAGATTCTGAAAGATGCCCATTCGGGAGGTGAGGGAGGCTTAGCCAAAGTTCTGGGTGTCAGCGACCTGGTGTCGCTCGGGATCGCGGCCATTGTGGGTGCGGGGATATTCAGTACCATCGGTCTGGCGAGCTACAACGGCGGCCCGGCGGTGTCGCTGCTTTTCGTATTTACGGCTATTGCCTGTGTGTTCACGGCGCTTTCGTACGCGCAGTTTGCGAGTACGGTACCGGTGTCCGGGAGCGCATACACGTATGCATACGTAGCATTCGGGGAGTTGTTCGCGTGGATTATTGGCTGGGCGCTTATCCTCGAATATGCCGTTTCCAATATGGTAGTGGCCATTTCGTGGTCGGAGTACTTTGTGAGTATGCTCAAAGGCTTTGGTATTACCCTGCCCGGCTGGCTTACGATCAATGGCGAGTCGGCGCGGGAAGCATTTCAGAAATTGCAGACCGCAGGCGCAGCGCAGCTATCAGATTACGAGCGTTTTGCGGCGTCGGCATACGAGTCGGCCCCTACGATCGGCGACTTTCATATTCTGCTCAATCTGCCTGCTGGTCTGGTGACCTTGCTCATTACGGCGTTGGTTTATATCGGGATACGTGAATCGAGAACGGCCAGTAATATCATGGTGGTGCTCAAAGTGGGAGTCGTATTGCTGGTAATACTCGCAGGCGCATTTTATGTGAAGCCTGAAAACTGGTCCCCATTTGCGCCCAATGGCGTTAAAGGTGTGCTAAGCGGTGTTGCGGCGGTATTCTTCGCATTCATTGGTTTCGACTCCATTTCAACCACAGCCGAGGAGTGCCGCAACCCACAGCAGGACATGCCGAAGGCGATGATTTACTGTCTGATTATTTGCACCATATTATATGTGTTGATTACGCTCGTACTCACCGGAATGGTGAATTACACAGAGCTTAAAGTAAGCGATCCGCTGGCATTTGTATTCCAAAAGAATGGCCTGGATTTTATGGCGGGCGTTATCTCGGTAAGCTCGGTGATCGCTATCACGAGTGCATTGCTGGTATACCAACTGGGCCAGCCGAGGATATGGATGACAATGAGCCGCGACGGACTGCTTTGGAAACGTTTTGCCAAAATCCACCCCAAATACCAAACCCCGTCCTTCGCAACGATCGTAACCGGTTTTGTAGTGGGTATTCCCGCGTTGTTTTTCAAAATGGATTTCTTCGTCGATCTGACAAGCGTAGGGACGTTCTTTGCATTCATTCTCGTGTGCGGCGGAGTGCTTTACCTCGATCACAAAGGGATTTCGGCGCGTTCCAAATTCCGTGTGCCTTATATTAATGGTAAATACCTGGTGGGGATCCTATTTGCCGTCGCTATTGTGGGCCTGCTTACTTACGGAAAGAGCGTAATTGTCGAATGGCGGATGCTCAGCTTCGCTGAAATCATTGAGCACAAGCTGCTGACCATTATTTTCTGGATCACCTGGTGCACACTATCTATTTTGAGCTACCAACATAGCTTCTCCGCACTCCCGGTTGCGGGTATCCTCACGAACCTTTACCTGATGACCGAACTCGGTGCTTCCAACTGGCTGATCTTCGTGATCTGGTTGGCGATCGGTCTGGTGATTTATTTCAGTTACGGGTACAAACAGAGCAAACTGGCACAAAAATAGGGAAACTGTTTCCAGCCTCCCTTTGCTTGCGTTGCCCGTTAACAGGCTATTTTCTCTCGATTTTCAGTTGTATCGAATACTTATCCTTGCTTCTCGTGGAGTCACTGAACTTCGGATAGGGGTTCACCGCGCTGAGCACAAATTTGTATTTTTCTCCTGCAAATGTCTTTTCCATCGTGTCCGAGCCGGTCGACGCATCGCAGGTACCGAGGCACATTTTGACGTGTTCTTTGATGCCTCCCTCGGTAGTAACCCCCGATAGCAGCAGATCGACTACCGCGCGGCCTCCCCAAATACAAAATACGTCTTCTGGGCAGCGGCCGTCATCTACGTCAAAAAACGTCAGCGTAGCCGTTGGAACATCATTCAATACGACGGTTTCTTTGTATTTGATGCCCTCATCTCTCTTGTCCACACCAGTGCTTTTGCAGGCCACGGCCATGGCGGCAAAAAGCACGAAAACATACTTTTTCATTGGGTTCTCATTTAGGTTTTCGGGAAGACAACGATAGGTTGAGGAAGGTTGTAATGGCGATCAAATACCTAAAACACTAGTGTAAACACCGTTCCCTTACCCACCTGCGACTCGACGTTCAGCTGGCCGTTATGTTGCTGTAAAATCTGGCGGGAAAGGCTCAATCCAATGCCGGAACCGGTTTTTTTGGTGGTATAGAAAGGGATGAAGATGTTTTCCAATGCTTCGGGCTCGATACCGTCGCCATTGTCCGCCACCTCGATCATCACCGTGCCGTCGACCTGGTAAGCCGAGAGCGTAATGAGGCGGTTAGTTTGGTGAGAGAATGCCTCGGATGCATTTTTTATGAGGTTAATCAGTACCTGCTGGATCTGGCTGGCGTCGGCTTTTACGGTGAGCGTTTCCGGCTTTACGGACAACTTCCAGAGCACGCCGGATTGCGTCAGATCGGTTTGGAGCAATTGGAGTACCTCCTGCAAAAGCTCTGCCACGCTTAGGCTCGCAAATACCGGCTTGGGCAACGTCGTGAAATCGCGGTAGGCGTTGACAAACTGCATCATGCCCTTGCTGCGCTTTTCGAGCGTCGATAAGGCTTCTTTCAAGTCATTTACGGCTTCCTGGTCGTTCGTCGATTTTTCGATATCCTCGTTCACGATCAGGCGCATAGTACCCACGAGCGACACGATAGGCGTCATGGAGTTCATGATTTCGTGCCGCAACACGCGGGTCAGGTTTTGCCAGGATTCGACCTCCTGCTGCTGCAACTCGGTTTGGATGTTCTGTAATACCACAATCTTAACCCACATCCCCCGAAGCTGAATGGCCGCTGCCTGCAATGCGAGTGGCTGGTCGTTGGGTGTGCGGTAAAGGTCACGGACGCCCGTGTCGAGATCCGAGAGCAGTTCATAAAGGCGCGGGTGCTTTTCTTTGAGTTCGATCAGCTGGTGAAGGCGGTAAATACCCAGCATACGCAGCGCGGCATTGTTGATCAGGTTCACTTGCCCGTTGGCATCAAATGTGATGAGCCCCGTTCCGATATGCTGGACAATGGTGTTGAGGTATTGCAAATTGGCTTCCTTCTCCGCCCGTGCCTGCCTGAATGCGAGCAGGACTTCGTTGAACTGCTGGTTGAGTTCTTTGAAAGTCCGGCCCATTTTATTGTCCGACCGGAAGTTGATCGTAAAATCGGAATACCGTACGGATTCGAGGAAATAAGTCAGTTTGCGGTTGACATTCGTGACATACTGGTACAATAGCGATCCCTGGACAAATATGAATATGGTGCCAAGAATGTACACCAGCGTTTCATTGGTATGCTTGGACGCCAGCCAGGCGAGGGCAATGACGCTCAGGACAATCACAATTATCCTGATCATAATCATAATGCTGAAATGCCGGAGTCCGATCATGCGGGGTAAGCGGGATAGGGTCGAGGTTTAGTTTTCGATCACACTTTGCGGCACACCCGACATTTCGCTCAAAATATATTTTTCGAGTGAAGGGATTTTATAATGTGCCATATCAAATTTTTTATCTTCAAAAACTTCCGCCGCAGGTACCGAAATCGTGATCATCCCCGCTGCGTGCGCAGCGCGCAAGCCTGCGTGCGAATCTTCAAAGGCAATGCATTCTTGGGGCAAAACACCGAGTTTCTGAGCAGTAGTAAGGTACACCGCCGGGTGGGGCTTGGTGTGTTTTTCCAGCTCGCCAGAATGCCAGGTGTCAAAATAGTCAATAATTTCCAGTCTTTTTAATACCCCTTCAATGAGCTCCATATGCGAGGCCGACGCGACTGCGAGTTTCAGGCCCTGTTTTTTTAATTCCCTGATCAGCGTAATGGCACCGGGCATGGCTTCGGCATGGGCCAGAATGTCATGATGGGCCTTTTCCAGTATTTCTGTTTCAAGCTCTTCGAATGAAGGCGTATTCCAGGGCTGGATTTGGTGGCAAAAATCGAGAAATAGCTTGATAGAGAGTCCGGTAGTTTGCAGGCGAAGTGCTTCGGTGAGTTCGAAATTAACTTTTTGCATGACAGAACGCGCCGCTTCCGTCCACATCGGTTCGGAGTCGATGAGCAGGCCGTCCATGTCGAAAATTGCTGCTTTAATCATAATCAGGGGAGTGTGGGAATTTTTGATAACCACCCAAAACTACTACATTCGCTCGTGACGTGGAAGAGTATCGGTTAAAAGGGAGGAAGGGCTATTTTCAATTCACCTTTTCCCTTTCCTCTCTCCTCCCTTTCCTCCTTTCTCCCTTCAAGACGGTATAAAATCAATCTCAATGGTAATTGAACTCGAAACAAATCTCGAAAAATTGCGTGCCTCGGCGCCGTTGGTGCATAACATAACCAATTTCGTTGTGATGAATTTCACCGCCAATGCATTGCTTGCCGTGGGCGCCTCGCCGGTAATGGCGCATGCGGTAGAAGAAGTAGAGGATATGGTCTCGATCGCCGGCGTGTTGGTGATCAACATCGGTACCCTCTCGGCGCACTGGGTGGCAGCAATGAAATTGGCGATGAAAAAAGCGGCCGAACTTGGCAAGCCGATCATTCTCGACCCGGTGGGAGCCGGTGCTACACCTTACAGGAACAAGGTGCTGACCGAGCTGCTTGAAACCGCTTCACCGACGATTATCCGCGGTAACGGCTCCGAAATACTCGCATTGGCGGGCGCCAGCATTCAGACAAAGGGGGTAGACAGTACCGCCGACTCGATGGACAGCATCGGTGCCGCGCAGGCGTTGAGCGCTCGCTTTGGCTCGGTGGTGAGTGTTAGTGGTGCAGTGGATGTGATCGTGCATGGCAGTCGTACAGGTTGGGTTTCCAATGGTGTGCCGTTGATGACCAAAGTGACGGGTATGGGCTGCTCGGCATCTGCTATCGCAGGCGCATTCGCGGCGATTTGCAGCGATCCGTTCGAAGCCGCAGTTTCGGCGGCGGCCACGATGGGTGTTTGTGGGGAATTGGCTTACAGGAATGCGAAATTGCCCGGTTCGTTTCAGATTGAGTTCCTGGATAAATTGGCGGAAATCAGTCCGGCGCATTTGGCTGAACTGAGTAAGGTTAAATTTGAGTAATAATCAATCGCGTAGCGATGCAATATTGGTAGCAATGGATTGCAATCGTATGTTTGAAAATCCCGTGAGGGATGTAACGACAGTACAAATGGCCTTCGTTGTTACATGCTCAAGGGCATTTTGGATTTGGATGTAGCAGATACTGCTACCAATATTATTTAAAAGGACAGAGGATGTTAAATGTAGAACTATATTTGGTCACCGACGAAGCAGCATGCCTGGGCCGCGATTTTTTCTGGGTCGTGGAAGAGGCCGTGAAAGGCGGTGTTACGATGGTGCAATTGCGCGAAAAATCGCTTTCGACTCGTGCATTTATCGATCGGGCGAAGCGTTTGAAGAACCTGCTGGAATCTTATAATGTCCCTTTGATCATTAATGATCGCGTGGATGTAGCACTAGCTGTAGACGCGGATGGTGTGCATATCGGGCAAAGCGATATGCCTTTCCAAACGGCTCATCGGTTGCTTGGCGAAGGTAAAATCATCGGTTTATCGGCTGAAAAACGATCCGACGTCCTCGAAGCGGAACATTGGAACCTGTCATACCTCGCCGTAAGCCCCCTTTTTGCGACTCCGACTAAAACAGACACCGAGCAGCCATGGAAACTTGAAGGGCTGCAATGGACGCGGCAGCAAAGCAGGCATCCGCTGGTGGTGATCGGCGGGCTTCACACAGGCAATGCGCACGAGGCTATATTGAATGGTGCGAGCGGTATTGCCGTGGTATCAGCCATTTGCAGCGCCCCATCACCCCGTGAAGCGGCGAAGGAGCTCAAAAAAGCCATCCAGGATGCCATTCTGTGGCCAGCCTCCAACAATACCTGACAATACTTGACCAACACGACAACACCTGACAACATCTGACAATACCTAACGATAGCCAACATTGGCAACGACACCCAAAAATAGTAAACCACATTCCTATGAACCGTTACCCAACCGTACTTACCATCGCCGGATCCGATAGCGGAGGTGGCGCGGGCATCCAGGCCGACCTCAAGACAATTGCAGCGCTGGGGGCTTACGGAACTTCGGCCATTACCGCGCTTACTGCCCAAAACACGCAGGGCGTGCGGGCCATCCATTCCGTGCCGCCGGCTTTCTTGCAGGAACAGTTGGAGGCTGTTTTTGAGGATATTACCGTGGATGCCGTTAAAATCGGGATGGTCAATACCGCGGAGGTAGCGCTGGTAATTGCGCAGGCGCTGGATCGTTTCAAGCCATCTTTTGTCGTTTTTGACCCGGTTATGGTTTCTACGAGCGGTTCCAAGTTGATCCAGGACGAGACAGTCGCGGTGCTTTGGAAAGAGCTTTTTCCCCGTGCGGATCTCATTACTCCTAATCTGGACGAAGCTGAAATACTGATCGGCGGACAGATCCGCACACCCGCAACGATGAAAGGTGCAGCGATTCAAATGGTTGGAAAAGGCTGCAAAGCCGTGCTGCTGAAAGGCGGCCATCTGGTGGCACCCACGATTTATGATGTGCTGGCACAAAGAGGGCAGGAGCCGCTGATCCTCGAATCGGATTATATCGAGAGCAGGAATGTTCATGGCACGGGCTGTACATTGTCGTCGGCGATTGCTACTTACCTGGCCAAGGGCAACTCGCTGGCGGAGTCGATCATTTTCGCCAAGGAATACATCGCCGGAGCGATCCGGGAAGGCAAGGACGTCGTTACAGGTCATGGTCCCGGCCCGCTGAACCATTCATTTTCACCACTTTCGATGCAGATTTTATCATGAAATTCACCGACCTGCTCTGGGCCGAAGCACTGCCGATATTTGAGAAAATACAACAACATCCGTTCAACCAGGAACTGAAAGAGGGTACTTTACCGCTCGAAAAGTTCAAATTCTACATTTACCAGGATTCTCTTTACCTGGCCGATTTTGCCCGTGCATTGGCTGTGGCAGGTACCAGGGCTGGCAACAGTCACGAATTGCTCGATTTCCTGCAATTTGCCCAGAATGCCATTCTGGTGGAGCGGGCATTGCATTTAGGGTATTTCAAAGAATACGTCATTGATTACCAATCGGGGAAAGCGCCAGGCTGTTTTGCTTATACCAATTACCTGATGGCTACCAGTGCATTCGAGTCGTATGAAGTGACCGTCGCCGCATTGCTGCCCTGCTTCTGGATCTACAAACAAATCGGCGATTACATTTACGCTAACCAAGCCACACCCAATCCTTATCAGAATTGGATTAATGCCTACGCAGGCGAAAATTTCGCACATTCCGTACAGAAGGCGCTGGATATTTGCGACCGGCTCGCGGAGAATGCTTCGGATGCGACGCGGGGCAAAATGATCGAGGCTTATGTAACGGCCTCGAAGCTGGAATATGTGTTTTGGGATAGTGCTTACACGTTGGAAGCTTGGGTGGTTTAAAGCTACTGGCGAATCATGAGATATTTTTGTAAATTTGGTTAAACGAAAACTCTTATGACAGATATAGAACTATACCTCACACTATTGGAACTGTCTGACGAAAACAGGGAGGCAGTTCTGAAATTTATTGAATCACTTCCCAAAGAACCGCAGCCACCCAAAGAACGCGTAGCTGGTCTGGCAAAAGGCATGTTTGAAATCAAGGAAGGGTTTGATGACCCTTTGGAATTCAAATAGGGCGTACATGAAATACTTATTGGACACCCACACGGTTCTCTGGTAC
>DATMSL010001017.1:0-15599 GCA_035565435.1 Dyadobacter sp.
GATCAGCCTGCCATTCACACTAAAATAAAAGTATTCTGGATTGGCGGACCCAATAAAAAGTGGAGTGCAAATAGCTACGCCTACATAGCCGAAAATTTCCCGAAACTCTGGTTTATCGAGTCCAATGCATCGTATTACGGATTTTTTTCAGACAATGTTCCGGATAGTTTAAATAACAGGAACTATTACAAAAATTATATCAAAGAAGCTGGATATCTGGGGAAAGACTATAAAGACAATCGATATAAAGGCAATCTTAAAATGGGAGATACGCCTTCATTACTTTACATGATGGATGGAAATCCCGATAGTCCTTCAAGAGAAAATTGGGGAGGCAGTTATGTGCCGTTTCAGCAAAGCCCAAGGATCATTTTTAACCGTAACACAACCACCAGTGATACAGTGACGGTATTTTCCATCGTAGAATTCAAGTTTAAAGGACCTGTGATCAACGTATCCCCGGATTCGGCGTGTCTGACGATGACGGTAAAATCTGAAATAGGACAACAGCAGTGGGACGGCTTTTATGTGGGAAATGGAAATTATGTGGTAAGGTATTCTCCCAAACGCACCGAAACTTTAACTTACAAGGTAACGTCCGCTATCAAAGGATTTGAAGAACAAAACGGAGCTTTTGTAGTGGATAACATCTGGCCGGGAAAACCCCGGAAAACCGATTTCAAATTAGGGCCAAATTGGTACACCGACAAGCCAGACCCCGAATTGTATGATGATATCTGGCAAGGCGGTAAAACGGTGCTTAAATGGCGCAGTGATGTGCTGCTGGATTGGGCTAAACGTTGGGATTGGCTCAGGTAATTAAAGCTTGCCGCACCATGTCGTTTGAGAACATACCGGGTCAGAATACAAGAATTACAAGTTTCTTCTCCCAGGCATAATCTTTTCCTGAAAGGTTTTCTCTTTTTAATCCCAAAAACCTTTCCCCATGGCGTGCAAGCTCGTTCAAAAGTCAATTTCTATACAGGCGGCCGCCGAGAGAATCTGGCGGGTTATCACCGACGCGCGATGCAACAGCATTTGGCTTGCCGCTTTTGGCAAGAGGAGCATCGCGCACACCGACTGGCAGGAAGGGAGCAAGGCAATTTTCGTCGATGATTCTCAAACCGGTTTGATCACCCGGATCAGAGAGGCCCGGCCTTTTGAAAAAATACGCATGCAGAACGTGGGCATCATCACAAACGGTAAAGAGGATTATGCGAGTGACGATGCCTTGGAGAGCCGGGAGTTCTTTGAACAGTATCTTCTGACGCCCGAAGACGGGTCGGTCAGAATGCATGTTGAGGTAACTGTGGAGGACGATTTCTACAACGAAGTATCCGATTGCTGGGCAAATGCACTCGAAATGATCAAAAAGCTCGCCGAATCCCAGGCGTCGGCTGGCATGCCCTGATCCGCTCGTGTTAACCTGCCTCCGGGGATTGTGGCACGCTTATTTACGGGTTTGCCCGATCTAAAACCCCGAACGCGGGGGTAATACGGAGTCGAAATCCATTCACGCCTATGATTTTCAGACCCAAGGAACGACTCTCCGAACAGGAGGTCCACAGCGGATTGAATACCATTTTGAAAGAAGGCCTGACTACGGAGGCCATGACCACCCTCACCGGTGGAACATTCCTGGTAGCATTTGCCCTGCTGCTCGGCGCCAACAACTTTCAGATCGGATTACTGGCCTCGTTGCCGACATTCACCAATGTATTTCAGCTCACGTCCATCTGGCTGATCCGGAAGTACAATAACCGACGCGCGGTGTCGGTGATCTGCTCCATATTGGCGCGGGTGCCACTCCTGCTGATCGGTTTGTTGCCGTTTGTATTTGGAAAGGAGGCCCCGGTGAATCTGCTGCTGTTTTTCCTCTTTTTCTTTTACCTGTTCGGGTCCATTGCCGGGCCCAGCTGGAATGCCTGGATGAAAGATCTGGTCCCCGGCGAAATGCTGGGCGTTTATTTTTCGAAACGTGGCCGATATGCACAAATACTGAATGTGATCCTGAGCATTATACTGGCGATTGCGGTCGATAATATTCGTAAAAACTATCCCCAGTTTGAACTAACCACCTATTCGATCATGTTCGCGCTGGCCGGTATCATCGGCCTCTCCGGGGCCTGGCTGCTTTCTACGGTTCCGGAGCCCATGTCTATTTTGGACCGCGACAACATTCTCCGAATGTTTGTGCGCCCGCTGAAAGACCTCAATTTCCGAAAGTTGCTGGTATTTAACTCAGCATGGCTTTTCGCGGTGAACATCGCAACGCCGTTTTTTACGGTGTTTATGCTGAAAACCCTCGGACTCACGCTGCTCTATATTGTTCCGTTGACGATCCTCAGCCAGCTGAGCAGTATTCTCACGATTGGGTTATGGGGCGTATTTGCCGACCGTTACAGCAACAAGACGATCATCGCCATTTGCGCACCGCTGTACCTGCTGTGCGTGATCGCGTGGTGTTTTGTGGGAATTTATTATAACCTTATTTCGAACATGGTCCTGCTGGCGCTCATTCATATGCTAAGCGGGGCCAGTAACGCGGGCATCAACCTCGCATTGACCAACATCGGACTCAAACTCGCGCCATCAAAAGAAGCCATCATTTACCTTTCCGTCAAAAACATCATTACCTCCGTATTTTCATCCCTGGCACCCATGATTGGCGGCTTCCTGGCCGATTACTTTACATTGCGGCAATTGCGTATCATGGCCGAATGGACAGGCCCGACCCTCCAAAAAAGCTTCCGGTTGTTACTCTTGCACGAATGGAACTTCCTTTTCCTGATCGGGGCGGTACTTACGCTGCTGGCTATTCAGCTGCTGCCACGTGTGCGGGAGGAAGGGGAAGTACACAAAAGCATTGTCAAGCGCATCCTGCGGACGAGCATTCGCAGCAACCTGCGCGATTTCTTCATCGTTGACGTGCTTCTCAACTGGCAATCGTCATTGAATGCATTGCTTAAAGGCAAGCGCGTCAGTAACGCCCCTGTCCAACCAGGGCCGGAGACGCCGCCTTTGAACTAAGCAGGTTTTCCACCGCCCCTATTATCTTAGCCGGAGCCGGATAAGGAGTTATTTCTCGGTACAGGCGCCCGGCGACGTGCCGGATTACCGCATTCTTGCTTTGCAAGTGGGTTGGAACAGAAAACGACAACACTTCGTGAGGATTTTTCCAAGGTGTGTGCTGAGGATTGGTTTGAGCATATAAAACAACCACAGGCGTCTGCACGGCTGCTGCAATATGTATGGTTGAAGTATTTACGGAGATTACACAAGTAGCTTTGCCTACCAACGCAATGAATTCTCCCAGTGACAGCGCACCGGCAACCGAATGGGCACCGCTACCAATACCTGCGGCGATCGAATCCGCGAGTGTTTTCTCCGATGCAGATCCGGATATTACCAATGGCAAACCAAATTTCGCTCTTAACAGCCTGCCGGTTTCAATCCACAATTCTGCCGGATATTTCCGCTTCTCCTCCGAAACACCGGGATGCAGCACCAAATAGGACGCATTTTGATGAACCGGCATGGCCGACAGTTTGTCCTTCAATCCTGCCAGCGTATGCCTAGGTTGGGTCAAAAAAAGCCGGTCATCGGCAACGTCGGCACCAATGCTCCGAACCAGATTCAGGTCACGCTCTACCTGATGGCCGATCCGCTCGTAGGGTTCATCGTCGGGTAGCCAGGTCGTGAGCAATGTATAAGGATTTTCCCTCGCATATGCGACGCGCACGGGAATACGCGCCATATATGCGAGCATGGCCGCCGGAAGTGCGCTTTGGCTGTATACCGTAAAAATAATGGCTGCATCGAAATGCATTGAGGCGATTTCACCGGCCAATGCCGCAAGGTCATAATCTGTCGCCCCCGCATGCCCGGCCCAGGGCAAATCGGCTGTAATCAGTCCATCCACGCAATCAAGGTAAGGAACTACTAATGCCCCCGCCCGGGAAGTGAGCAAGGTAATATGGCTTCCAAAGGTTTCTTTCAGCGCGCGCATGGCCGGCGACGACATGATAACGTCGCCCATATTATCGGCCCGGATGCAAAGTATACGCCGCAATGGCTTATGTTCAATCATTTTCGGCAACAGTTTGGCTGGTAATGTAGTCGGCGGCGTCCTTGAAATGCCGTGTGGTATAGTGCGGAACCCGGTACGGGCCCTCCAACCATTCCGTCTCGTTTCCATTGTCGATCAGGACCGTGTGACAACCCGCCCGGTTACCCGCTTCCACATCATTGAGAATATCCCCGATCATCCAGGAATGTGTCAGATCGATATGCAGATCGGCGGCTGCCTGGATCAGCAAGCCCGGCCCCGGCTTCCGGCATTCGCATGCATTTTCAGCAGAAGCAGGCAAATGCGGACAGTAGTAAAACCCGGAGAGTACCAGGCCGTTCTCAACGAAAACATCTTCGAAATACCGTATCAGCACGTCCAGCTCTATTTTTGAGAATAGTCCCATTCCAAGGCCCGGCTGGTTCGACACCACCACCAGCCGGTATCCGTCGGCCTGCAGAGTCCGCAGGCCTTCGAATACTTCATCTTCAAAAACAACTTTGGCAGGATCGACATTATATGGCTCGTCGCGAATCAGCGTGCCGTCTTTGTCCAGAAAAACCGCCTTGTTAACGTGGTACTGCATAGGCTCTTATGCTATTGCGGTAATCGGCATGCCGCATGACGCCGGCATTCCGCATGTAAAGCAGGGAAGCGGCCGGCCGCGACACCGTGCGTAGACTGATGCGGTGATAGAGATCGTCGGCTTTCCGCGCTACATGCTCCCAGGTAAAATGCGCATGTACGCGTTTGAGCGCATTGCTGCACATCGCCCGGTACTTGTCGGGACACGAAATACCCTCCCGCACAGCCAGTGCCAATGCCTCGGGATCATGCGGCGGTACCAGGAAACCGGTTTCACCGTCTTTGACTGTGTATTTGATCCCCCCTACCGCGGAGCCAATAACCGGCGTACCGCATGCCATCGCTTCCAGCGGGGTAATACCAAAAGGTTCGTACCAGGGCGTGGAAATAAAGAAATCTGCGGCCTGGTAGAATTGTTTAAGCTGTTGCCGGTTTCGGCGGCCGGTGAATTCTACCTGTGCCAAAACGCCCTCTGCACGTGCAATGTCACGAAGGCGGATAAACTCCTGGTCGTTTTCAAAATCGGGGACGTCCGTCGCTCCTCCGACAACGAGCAATCGCAGTTTGGGAATGTCGCGGAGGTAACGCAGCGAGCGGATCACATTGTCGATCCCCTTGCGGGGCACCACCCTGCCGAGTTGCAGCAACACCAGTTCGTCCTTTTCCAAACCCAATTGCCTGCGTGCAACCGACTTGGCTACCGGATGAAACTCGTCGTTGCTGAAACCACAAGGTATAATGGAGATATTCGAGGGGTCGGCCTGGTAATGCTCTACCAGGTCCTGCTTGTCCTGCGGGCACTCCGCGATGATATAATCGGCATCGCCGACGATCATCTGTTCAATTCCCAGGCGTTCCTCGGGAAATGCATCCTGCTCTTTCTGATGCAGCTTCCGGATCTTGCCCAATGCGTGAAACGTAATCACATAGGGAATGCCCAGCCGCCGCTTCACGTACGACGCCACAAGTCCCGACATAAAAAAATTGGCATGTACCAACTCATAATCCATTTGAAATCGCTTGATGAAGCTGATCATGTTCCTGCCGAATTCGTCCATAAAACCCAGCAGGCGCTCCTTGGGCACTTCCGCAGCCGGACCGGCCTCAATATGTATCACGCGGATGCCCGGCAGCCACGGAACGATCTCGGGAAGTCCGGCGCTGTCTTTTCTGGTAAAAATGTCGATTACATAACCCAGTTTCGCAAGCGATTTGCAGAGTTCGGCTACATACACATTTTGCCCGCCGCTATCAACTCCTCCTAATACAGCGAGTGGAGAGGCATGCTCACTGATAAATGCTATTTCCCTTTTCATAATTGTGTTGGATAGTTTGTCTGAAAGTGTTTTCCCAATCCGTTACGAACCGGGTAATGCTGAATTTATTGCCGGCCACTTCTCTGGCCTGTTCGCCAAGCTGCCGTGCCCAAACCGGGTCGGCAATGAGGCGGTTCATTCCTTCGATAAGGCGGTCGACATTCGTGTCGATCAATCCGCATTCACGGTCCTTGATCACCGTCACATACTCGGTCGTTGCCAGCGCGACCACGGGCATTCCGGTCATCATGGCTTCACAAACGGCGAGGCCAAAGCTGGTGTACCGAATCGGGTTGAAGAAAAAGCGGTAATGACTGATGAACTCCGGCAACTGCGGATTGAGCACCTCCCCCAGCCCGCCCGAGCGGCTGGTTCCCATGCCCACCAGGTCTAATGGCACCTGCTTCCGGACTTCCTCGAAGACATCCCAGCCCGTGATCCGTCCGCGTTGCTCGATGTGGTTGATCACCACAATGCCGCGTGGAATATCGCCCTGGTAGGAAACCTCCGGAATGCATACGCCATGCTCGATTACGCACACGTTGCGGGAGCCGCCATTGTCCCACATGAGTTTGTTGAAATGAGTCACGTGCACCATCTTCACGGCCGGGTCGGTCATCACGTGCCGGGTGTTGGTGGGGTGTTGCTCGGGTGTGTTGTGCTCTACGAAGACGCGCGGAAGCTGCTTTTGCCAGTCGGCCAGAATATCGTGCTGGTCAATCAGATAATTCCGTTCCGACTGAAACAGAATACAGTCGAATTCCATATTACGCACATCGGCAACATCCACTTCGATCACATTGGAACCGAAGGGAAATGTCTCGCCACGCCCGTAATACCCCTCGCTCCGAGTGCCGTTGACGGGAATAAAAATGTCGTAATTGCCCTTTGAAAGATAATAAAGATAACTCCCATGAATGTGCCAGGTAAAGATTCTCAACCGGCTGCTGCTACTCCCGTCCATATGTAATCGTTGATGTGAAACAGGCCGCGCCTTGTCAAAAACGATGCCATTGCCGACAAGCGCTGTTTTGTCCCTCAGCTCTTTGGAGAGCGGAAAGCGCGTAAACCATGCGGGACGCTTCCAAACGCAACGTATAGGAAGGGGCCACGATAATTCCCGACATGGAAGAATATCCACAGTTTGAACTGGCATGGTAGTTGTGCCCCGCGGCCAACATTCACAAACCGAAGAACTGCCTATGTACATACTTGGAATCAATGCAGCCTTTCATGATACCGCCGCCGCGCTGGTCAAAAATGGAAAGATCATCGCTGCCGCCGAAGAAGAGCGTTTCATCCATATCAAACACGGTAAACGCCCCATTCCATTCTCTACCTGGGAACTCCCTTTCCACGCGATCGACTATTGCCTGAAAACCGCGGGCATAACATTGCAGGATGTGGACCGCATCGCCTATTCGTTTGATCCGGAAGGCGTCGCCGAATCATCGGTCTATAAAAGTGCATTCGACGACGCAGCCGATGTTTTGGCCGCGCCGGATGTGCATCAGGATTGGGACACCCTTTTTCTTAACTACATCCGCAAAGCACCGGAGCAGCTCCGCGACGGTTACCCGCACCATTTGCAGAAACGGCTGGCCAACGGCGGCGACATCGCCGGCAAATGGGAGTATGTCAACCACCACGTAGCCCACGCAGCCAGTGCATTTTTTCCTTCACCGTTCAATGAGGCAGCCGTGCTCACACTCGACGGCCGGGGCGAGCAGGCAACCACGGGCTATTTTATCGGCAAAGACAATTCACTGGTCCAGATCGATTCGGTGGATATGCCGCATTCGCTGGGCATGTTGTACGAAAAAATAACCACTTACCTGGGCTTTCTGCATTCATCCGACGAGTACAAGGTCATGGCGCTGGCTTCCTATGGCCGGCCGGTTTACCTGGAAGATTTCCGGTCGGTGATCCATGTAGGAGACAACGGCCAGTACACCATCGACGATTTCGATCCGGAGCAATGGTGGGGAACGGGGCGCCGGAAAGACGATCCTTTCGGGCAATTGCATTACGACATTGCACATTCACTGCAAAAGGCCTTGGAAGAAACCGTTTTAAAGCTGGCTCAATGGCTATACGAGCAAACCGGAGCCCAAAACCTCTGCATGGCAGGCGGCGTTGCACTGAACTGCGTGATGAATGCGGTGATCCGTGACCGGGGGCCGTTTCAAAATATATGGGTACAACCCGCCGCCGGGGACGCCGGTACCGCATTGGGAGCCGCCCAATGGTTGGACGTGCGCCTGAACACCCGCGAAGAAGGCCCGCGCTACACCGCACCGATGGAGCATGTGTACTGGGGACCCGATTATTCCGATGAGGAAATCGAGAAATTTATGATTTGGGCGAAAATGCCTTACAAGCGCCTGACGAATGTCGCGAAGGAAACGGCGGCCATCCTGGCCGAGGATAAAATCATTGCCTGGTACCAGGGGCGAATGGAGTTCGGGCCGCGGTCGCTCGGTGCCCGCTCGATCCTCGCCTCGCCGATCCATCCCGATATGCAGGCACGGCTCAATGATATCAAAGACCGGGAAGATTTCAGGCCGGTAGCACCCGTCGTGCTCGAAGAAGATGCCCCCGAGTGGTTTGAAGATGCCGGGGTATCGCCATTCATGCTTTTTGTTTACCCGGTGAAAGCGGATAAAGCCGACCGTATCCCGGCAGTGCGCCATACCGACGGCACCGCCCGTGTGCAGACTATCAACCGCGATCAGCATCCGCTCTATTATGACCTGATCACAGAGTTCAAGGCACTTACCGGTGTTCCGGTGCTGGTAAATACCTCATTCAACACGCGCGGTGAGCCGATTGTGTGCTCGCCCAGGGACGCCATCGAGTGTTTCTGGACATCGCCATTCGACGCCTTGATCATCAACTCATTTATTCTCGAAAAACAATGATAACAGCCAGCATGAGCGTGGTCATACCGACATTCAAACGCCCTGACCTTTTGTATAAATGCCTGGCGGCGCTATGCCGGCAGGATTATCCCGGATGTTTTTTTGAAGTAGTGGTCGTATCCGACGGCCCTGATCCACAGACAGAAGCCGTCGTTCAGTCTTTTGCTAGCGAATACCCCGATTTCTGCATTACATTTCACAGTTTACCAGCCCGAAGCGGCCCTGCGGCCGCGCGAAACTACGGCTGGCGCAGAACGGCCGGCGACCTGGTGATTTTCACAGACGACGATTGTCTCCCCGACGCAGGCTGGCTCGCTGCCTACTGGCGTGCCTATCGCTTCCACGACCAGCGATACGTCGCCTTCACCGGCCGCGTGACTGTGCCCGTGCGCGATTGCCCGACCGATTACGAGAAAAATGTCGCCTACTTGGCTACTGCGGAGTTCATTACCGCCAACTGCGCTTGCAGCCGGGGCGCCCTTGAATTGACAGGCGGTTTTGACGAGGCATTTCCCACGGCGTGGCGGGAGGATTCGGATTTACAGTTCAAGCTCCTGACGGACCAGATCCCGATCTTCCCTGTGTCCGACGCCGTGGTTTGCCACCCCGTCCGGAACACTTCCTGGGGAGTAAGTATTTTCGAGCAGCGTAAAAGCATGTTCAATGCATTGCTTTTCAAAAAACACCCGGAGCTGTACCGGAGCAGAATTGCCCGCCGCCCGGTGTGGAATTACTATGTGATCATCCTGGCGAGCCTTGTTGCCGTGCTGGGCTTTGCGCTGAACTCGCCGGCTGTGGGCGGAATGGCGCTGCTGATCTGGGCCGGAGCGCTGCTGTATTTTGTTGCCAAACGTCTCAACGGAACCGATGCTTCGTTTTCGCACTGTGCGGAAATGGTGGTTACTTCCATAGCAATCCCTTACCTGTCTGTTTACTGGACCATTCGCGGGGCACTGCGATATAAAGTCTTTTTCCTATGATATTTCCACCTCAAACCACTCACCGCATTGCCATTTTCAGGGCGCTGCAACTCGGCGATATGCTATGTTCCGTACCTGGGCTGCGGGCATTGCGCCACGCCTATCCCGAAGCCGAAATCACGCTGCTGGGATTACCCTGGGCCAGGTCTTTCTGCGAACGCTTTTCGGCCTATCTGGATGATTTTATCCATTTTCCGGGTTACGAGGGACTCCCGGAACAACCATTCGACCCCGGCAAATGGGCGCAATTCAGGCACACTATGCACGAGAACCCCTTTGACCTGATCCTGCAAATGCAGGGCAACGGCAGCATTGTTAACCGGATGCTCGAAGACCTGCGGGCCGGTCCGGTGGCGGGATTCCATAGTGAAGGGAATTATCGTGCCCCTGACCGATTTCTTGAATATCCTACCGGCATTTCGGAAATCGAGCGGCATTTGCGGCTGATGAAGCACCTCGGTATTCCGGCGGTAGGTACCCATCTCGAATACCCGGTTACCGATGCAGAAGTGGCCCGTTTTCATACCCAAACTCCGATGCTCGAAGAGGGGCATTACGTGTGTGTACATCCGGGCTCTCGTGGCGCGTGGCGCCAGTGGCCACCCTCGCATTTCGCCTGCCTGGCCGACGAATGCGCAGGGATGAACTACCAGGTAGTCGTTACCGGCACGGCCGGCGAAGCCGATGTCACCCGGCAGGTGATCGAGGCGATGGACTACCCGGCACTCGACCTTACGGGCCGGACAGGGCCGGGCGAAATCGCGCAGCTGATCCGGGAATCTGCATTGTTGATCAGCAACTGTACCGGTGTATCGCATATTGCTGCGGCAACCGGCACACCCAGTATCGTAATCAGCATGGACGGAGAACCCGAACGCTGGGCCCCTTTGAACAAAGCTTTGCACAAGACCATCAACTGGAATGCCTGCCAGGATTTCGATGTGGTACTTAACTCGATGCTGATGCTGCTGGAAGAACGCCATGTTTACGCCGGCTAGAAGCGCCTCATCCGCCTTCCAACGCATCCGGCATAGTTTTTAACCTGAAACAGCCTTTCATTCAAATACACGATATCATGGAAAACAATGGAAAATATGCCCTGATCACCGGGGCTACCAGTGGAATAGGACTTGAACTTGCGAAACTTTTCGCCCGCGACGGGTACAACCTCGTCATTACGGCCCGGGATATTGCCGAGCTGGATGAAACCAGCTCACAGCTCCGGGCCTTCGGTGTGGAAGTGCTACCCATTCCCAAAGATCTCTTTGACCGGGAACAGGCTTTCGCGCTCTACGCCGATATCAAACAGCGCGGCATTGAAATAGAGGTGCTCGTCAACAATGCAGGCCAGGGAGTTTATGGCAAATTTGATAAGACCGACATCGACCGGGAACTGGGAATCATCGACTTGAACATCGCGTCGCTGGTAGTACTTACCAAATGCTTTTTAACAGACATGACAGCCCGTAAGTCGGGCAAAATCCTGAACCTCGCGTCCATTGCCAGCAAACTACCGGGACCGTGGCAGGCGGTTTACCATGCCACGAAGGCATTTGTGCTTTCGTTCACCGAGGCTGTCCGGGAAGAAGTGAAGGATACCGGTGTCACGCTCACGGCGCTCATGCCCGGCGTTACCGACACCGATTTCTTCAATAAAGCCGATATGCAGGATAGCAAGGCCGTTCAGGACGAGGATAATTTGGCCGACCCGGCCGAAGTGGCCCGTGATGGTTACGAGGCATTGATGGAGGGTAAAGACAAAGTAGTCTCCGGTCTGAAAAACAAAGTGCAGATCGCCGTGAGTAATCTCACACCCGACAGCGTGGTCGCACATCAGATGAACGAACAACAAAAACCGGTAGAGCAGCCCTAACCGCGTGGAGAACATAGCCGGAATCACATTGCACGCGGCGCGTCTGGGAGAGACGGCCGTGCTGACGGAACTGATCGACCGCGGGGCGGATGTAAATTTGCAGGACGATAAAGGCTATACGCCCCTCATTATTGCCTGTTACAACAATCGCTACGATGCAGCGGCATTGCTGCTGCGCCACGGCGCGGATGTCAATGCCGCCGACTTCGGCGGAAATACGGCTTTGATGGGCGTCGCATTCAAAGGCTACACGGATATTGCCCGCTTGTTGCTCATGCACGGCGCCAACCTCGACAGGCAGCATGGCAACGGTGGCACAGCGCTGATGTTCGCGGTGCTTTTCGGACGAAACGAGGTAATGCGCCTGTTGCTCGAAAGCGGTGCCGACCCGCTTATTCAGGATTCAAGGGGGCTAACGGCGTACGACATCGCCATTCAGCAGGGCAACCAGGAGGCTGCTCTTCTGCTGGGACAGGAAGCATAAACAAAGCGGCTGCGTAATGCGCAGCCGCTTTTTTGATCACCAAATTCAATTCTCATCAGGCGGGGACTTTTCTTGGCTTCTCGCGTTGCCAGAAGCGGTGCTGCGCCAGCGCCAGAATAAACCAATCGGCGAGCTTTGAAGGCTTATCTCCGATCACTATCCCGTCCCGCAGCACCGGTTCATCGGTACACTCGGCTGGAATTTGCTTTGCGAAATAGGTCGATTCGATCACCGGCATCGCAGCGGAGTCCGCCGCTATGGCTTTACAATGCTTGAATGCCTCATTCAGGAAATGCACAGCATCTGCGTCTGCCGCAATGGTTGCGACGCTGTTGGTACCACCCGGTACATACACCCCATCGTAAAATACCGAAGCCGCGGTGAGCAGACTGTGATTTACCGGTATTTCCGCCTCCGTGTCGGAAAGAATGAAATTCTGCCGCGGTGCAATCACTTCCACAATGGCACCGGCTTTTTCCAGCGCGGTTCTAACGGTATTTAAAGACTTCCCGTCGATACCATCGGCCGCGAGAAATGCGATTTTGCGCGTTTTAACACTGTTTTTAGGACTCGTCGCCATACTCAGTGCAGGCGACACTGCCACCGATGGCTCTTTCACCACGGGTTCGTAGCTAGCAGGGTCGGCGTCGGCCGGAATGCTTCTGTTCACGGGCTGCTCGGGATTTTCCGGCACGGCCAGGCGGAGTGCGAAGGCTACTTCACCCGCCAGCGTTTTGTCCACCATCGACAATATCCCCAGCATCCGTTGCCTCACTGCATTGGATTGCACCTTGCCCAGCTCGAAACTGAATGCATCAATCATATGGTTTTTCTCCGGGTCGGACTGGCTGTTGAAAAACAGTTTCGCCTGGCTGAAATGGTCCAGGAAGCTCTTGCTTCGCGCCCGCACCTTGCGTGCGTCGATGCGCTCGGGGTACGAAGCGAACCCGCCTTCGGAAACTTTGGCCTGCACCGGGAAATTATCGCCGATCGAGTTAGGGCCATAACTTACCTTTCCTCGGTTAATCGTCTGCCTCATAAACCCGTCACGCTGGTTGTTATGCACAGATATAATCGGCCGGTTAATCGGGATTTCCTGGAAATTCGGGCCGCCCAAACGGATCAATTGCGTATCGGTGTAAGAAAAAAGCCGCCCTTGCAGGAGCGGGTCGTTGGTAAAGTCGATGCCGGGAACAACATGCCCGATATGAAATGCCGCTTGCTCGGTTTCTGCAAAAAAGTTTTCCGGGTTACGGTTCAGCGTCAGCTTGCCTACCCTGCGCACCGGCACGAGCTCTTCGGGGATAATTTTGGTCGGATCGAGCAAATCGAAATCGAATTTAAACTCGTCTTCTTCCGGCACAATCTGCAAACCCAGCTCCCATTCGGGGAAATTACCGCTTTCGATGGCATCCCATAGATCCCGGCGGTGAAAATCCGGATCCTTACCCGAAATGTTCTGAGCCTCGTCCCAGGCTACCGAATGCACGCCCAGCAGCGGTTTCCAGTGAAATTTCACGAAACTGCTCTTGCCTTCCGCATTCACCAGCCTGAACGTGTGCACGCCGAAGCCCTCCATCATGCGGTAGCTGCGCGGGATCGCGCGGTCGCTCATGAGCCACATGATCATGTGTGTGGATTCGGGCATGACGGAAATGAAATCCCAAAACGTGTCATGCGCCGATGCGGCTTGCGGTATCTCATTGTCGGGCTCGGGTTTCACGGCATGAACCAGGTCGGGAAATTTCATCGCATCCTGGATAAAGAAGACCGGCATATTGTTGCCTACCAGGTCGAAATTGCCTTCCTGCGTGTAAAACTTCACCGCGAACCCGCGCACGTCCCGCGCCAGATCGGTAGAGCCGCGCGAGCCTGCTACAGTTGAAAATCGCACGAAAACGGGTGTTTCAATGGCTGTATCGTTGAGAAACTGCGCTTTTGTGTGTTCCGCGAGCGGTTCATAGAGCTTGAAAACGCCATGCGCGCCCGATCCGCGGGCATGTACCACACGTTCGGGAATGCGCTCGTGGTCGAAATGGGTGATTTTTTCGCGGAGAATAAAGTCTTCCAGCAGCGAAGCACCGCGCTCACCCGCTTTCAGCGAGTTCTGATCGTCGTTGATCTTCACGCCGGTATTCGTATTCATCAGTGCTCCCGACGGATCTTCCATGAATTGCTCAAGATCCCTGATCTTATCGTTTTCCGGCTGGTCGACTGCCGGCCCCTGTTGTGCTTTTCTTTTTGCCATGATGCCCCCTTTTGATTGTTACAATTCGCAAAGCACCCGAATTAAGAAGCTTACCGGGTGCGAAATGGTGGGCTGAAAGCAATTCCTGTTCCAATGGATGGAATCCGGTTTGAAGGGGCGGCAGCACAACAGGATTGACAATGTGTGGAAATTCATTTACAACGGGACACCGCTGTTGCTCAGCGACAGCAGCCTATTTGCCCAATACACGTTTTAAAAAACCATAGGTATGTATGATAGCCAGCCATACATTCCTTTTCGCAGAGTCAAACAAATTTGCGAAACCCACATAAGGCGTCTGTCTGATCTGTCCAAAATGCTGTTCGATATATGCTTTGGCATTTCGTTCGGCATTCTCGTAAATATCCCGGCTGGTATTCGCCTGGGTGCCGCTTCCGGTTTTATCGAATGGCGCATGTAGCGCGTAATCCTCCAAACACAAATGCTTAAAAACATATCCTTTTTTATACATGTCGTGAGACCAGACCGTGGCCGTGTCGACGCCGCCCCAGTTCCCTCCATAACAGCCGATGTTCCCGTTTGGCACGGTCTCCAGCCGGTACTTGTCCACGTCGATCAGCGCACAATACTCATTCAACCGGCATTCCGGCAGGATATGAACCCTTCCCCGTTCTATAACCTCCATCTGAAGTTTTTGCCTCGGAGTGGCATAGGCGGCCGTTATCTCCAGGGCCTCCTGAATGGACGGGACATATTCCTGGTATACATAGGAATTACATTTATTTCCCCAAGCAGGACCAGCCGGGCAAGACCAGCATTGGCCGATTGACCCGACACCGGCTAAATTGGGCCCGCCGGTCTCAAATTCCTTGAGCATGTCTCCGATCATATCCCGGGAATAAAGCATATCATTGTGCATGATGCACAGATATTTCTTATCCGTGGTTTCCAAAGCATATTGGTACATAATGCTGTGCCGCCAACGTTTGTCAACTTTTGCCCGCGCAATATCCATCACGCCCAACCCCAAATGATGGTAGGGATATTGAACGATCAATTGGACATCCGGATCATTTCTGAAATAGTCGATGACTTTGAAAATTCCGACGTAATCATTGTGAGGCTGCTTTCTTTCCCTTGAAAAATAGATTTTATCAATGTG
>DATMSL010001018.1:0-2326 GCA_035565435.1 Dyadobacter sp.
ACTTCCCGTTGTCCGGTTTTCGATGATGCATCACCTGGCACAGGTCTTTATCAGGGTGCGGTTTCAGTTTTGTATTAATCGAAACCTAAAACAGAGCGTCATGAGATTAATAGAATCAAAAACGGGGATTAACGCGGAGCCGGTAAAGCTCTTTGTGCACGAGGTAGGGCAGGGCAAACCCGTCATATTCATTTCCGGCTGGCCGCTCAGTCATGAAATGTGGGAGTACCAGTTCAATGTTTTACCTAAACACGGGATACGCTGCATTGGCTACGACCGCCGCGGCTTCGGAAAGTCGGACAAGCCATGGAATGGATACGACTACGACACGCTTGCCGCGGACCTTAAATCGGTGATCGATACGCTGGGCCTGAACGATGTGACACTCGTCGGGTTTTCGATGGGTGGAGGTGAAGTAGTGCGGTATCTGAGTAAATATGGCAGCAGCAAGGTTTCCAAAGCCGTCCTGATCAGTACTGTACTTCCTTATATGCTCAAAACCGACGACAATCCTGACGGCGTGCCGCAGGACCTGTTTGATGGATTTGTGAAAGAGATAGAAGACGACCGGCCCAAGTTTCTGGCAGGTTTTGCCAGGGATTTTTATGGAAATGCATTTCTGAACAATGCCGTAAGTGATGAGCTGTTGCAATGGCATAGCATGCTGGCCCTGCAAGGCTCAGGACGCGCCACCACGCAGTGCATACGCAGTTTCAGCGCCACCGATTTTCGCAATGAAATATCGCTGCTGGATATTCCTTTGCTGATTATTCATGGAGAAGATGATAAGACGGTACCTATTGACGTGAGCAGCGAGCGCACATCTCAAATGCTGCCAGGTGCCGAATATATTGTTTACGAAAGTGCGCCGCATGGTCTGTTCGTGACGCATAAGGAACGACTGAACGAGAACCTGATTCAGTTCATCAATCAGGAAGTGGTGACGATCAGCAATCCGTACACAGACATTTCGACCTAGCATCAAAAACTTAGATTATAAGCTTGCGGGGTGGTACCAATGTGTCGCCCCGCCTTTTTATGCGATCATTTCGATCAGTTCGATCCGGTTTCCGAACGGGTCGCGAAAAGAGAATCGGTTGCGGTCGGGGATTTTGCTGTCGTTTTTAATAGCAATGCCGTGTTTTTCGAGCAGTGCACGGGCTTCTTCCAGATTGTCTACTTCAAATGCCGGATGACGCTGCGAGACACCGTGTACATACTCGGCGCGGATATGCAGCTGAATATCACCGATCTGGAACCATATCGCACCGTGAGGCAGTGGGTAGCCCAGGTCAGTCAGTTCTTCAAGGCCCAATACCCCGCCATAGAATTCCCGCGCCTGCTGCTCGGTGCCCGGCGGGATGCAGAGCATAATATGATCGAGTCTTTTGAATTTAATGTTCATTATAAGGAGTGTTTTGCGCATTAAAGCTAGCGCCATATTTTGGATAAACCTTTCTCTGTGCCCCAAATCGGGTCAAAAAGCGGAATAGTGACTTTGCTGATGTTTTCCAACGCGCGCGGCCGGTCGCCCGGTTCACCGCGGAGAATATCATAGTCACGACCATCGGGATAAGCCCCTACTACCGCGAAATCCTCCGATGCTTCCAGTTTCTTGTGGCCGACCCCGGCAGGTATTACCAGCACATCACCGGCTGTCACATGCAGTTTCTCGCCGCGCTCGCCACCCATGTGCAGCAATGCGCTGCCCGCGTATACACCCAGGACTTCGTGTGTGATGCTGTGGTAATGATGGTAGGGAAATACGCCATTTCGCCACGAATTCGTCCAGCTGTTCTCGGCAAAGCGCTTTTCAAGCCACGCTGCACCCTCCTGGCCGCTGCCCTTGAAAGCGCTATGGTAAACCAGCAGCGGATATTTGCTGTTGGGAATACTGCCATCGTCTTTGAACTGGTATGTGTGGGGTTGTGTGATGTTCATAGTTCCTAGTGTGTTCAGGTTACTCCAAAATGCTGCGTGTATAATTCCTGACATGCTCCCGGAGGCTCGTCTTTACTTCCAACCAGGTAACGTTTAACAAATCAACGGGATCCTGTTGAGGATCGGCGTCCTCGAAGTACACAAGTGATCGTACAACTTGAGCGGGATCACTCGAAGGATATTTGAGCACATAAAAGTGAATCATTTCTTTCACACTAAAATGCTTTAAAAGCGCGTGAACATCCCAAAAATCTTTTTTTGCACCCCCGCCCGCTACGGCTCCCAGCTTCATCGCGATGACATCGGGCAGCGAAGCAAAACGTATGCCATCGGAGTTTTCCACCTCCGAGATTTCTGGATACCGATGTCGGATCAGATCCGTTTT
>DATMSL010001019.1:0-3723 GCA_035565435.1 Dyadobacter sp.
TTTAGAATCCGCCCATTTCTTAAGATCAGTATCCTGACCTTTATTGGATTCGGTCTGAAAGAGGCCGATCGTTTCTTCATGAGACGCGATCATGATGTTCATATAGAGCATGTCAAATTTCTCGCCGCTTTCTGCTGCGAGGCTGTCGTAGATCTGCTGTCTGGCGGTGCTCAACCGGGCCGGGACCGATATCCGTTTTTTGCGGGCAAACGCTTTCAGTTCGTCATTGATCTTGCCGTGGTCCGAGATCATCGTCTCCGCGAAGTCTTTACATTTAGGCATTGTCGCCCTTTTTTGGGCCAACTCCCCCAATTTTACTTCCAGCATTCCGCTGTCAATAGCGGAGTGTACAAAAGTCTTGTCGGCAGCATCTTGTTTAAAACGGTCTGAAAACGCCAGAAGAGCGCCCAGCAACATACAATTCAGTAGTAGTAAACCCGCTTTCATAGGATCGTTGATCAGTTGAAAAAAGGGCTGGGCGCTACCAAAACCATGCCAATGATGATTGGGGAAACGCGAAACGGTCGCGGAGGGCCTGTTGGAAAATACCGGTATAAACATGCATCCCACACACCAGCCCCTGGCACAGGTTTTTACCTGCGCCGGAAATACCGATTTGAGAATGAAATGAACTAGACATGTACCATTCACACTTACTATGGAGCGTCACATTGAAAACGAGCTCGTGGAATCTGCCAGTGAGCAGAACATAAAGACACTTCCCGGCAAACCTTATCCCCTGGGTGCAACCTGGGATGGCAATGGAGTCAACTTTGCGGTTTTCTCCGAGAATGCGCATAGCATCGAACTATGCCTTTTTAAACCGGAAAACGAGGAGGAAGAATATATTAAGATCAAGATTGAGGAAGTAACGCACCACGTCTGGCATGTCTATATCCCAGGCCTTGGCCCCGGCCAGCTTTATGGGTACCGCGTCCACGGGCCATACGAGCCGGAAAAGGGACACCGGTTTAATCCCAATAAATTACTGCTCGACCCCTACGCCAAAGCGATCAATGGTAATATCAAATGGGATCATGCGGTTTTCGGCTATCAGATTGGAAGTCCCGGAGAGGACATGAGTTTCAATGACAGCGATAGTGCGGGTTTTATGCCGAAATCGGTAGTGATCCACCCCGACTTCGATTGGCAGGGCGACGTACCTCCCAACATCCCCTATCATAACACCGTTATTTACGAAATCCATATAAAAGGCTTTACTCAACTTTGGGATCGAATTCCCGAGAACATCCGCGGCTCCTATGCGGCCATCGCCCATCCGGCATCCATTGAATATTTGAAACAACTGGGCATTACTGCCGTTGAGCTAATGCCCATTCACCATTTCGTGGCAGACCACCACCTGATCGAAAAGGGACTTACCAATTACTGGGGCTATAACACGCTTGGATTTTTTGCACCGGACATCCGGTATAGCAGCCGCCACGAGCCGGGAACGCAGGTCAACGAATTCAAAGAGATGGTGCGTGAACTCCACAAGGCTGGCATTGAGGTAATTCTGGACGTGGTATATAATCATACCGCGGAAGGCAACCATTTCGGCCCCACCTTTTCATTCAAGGGGTTGGACAATGCCACCTATTACCGGCTTGTACACGACAACCCACGGTACTATATGGATTACACCGGTACGGGCAATACGCTCAACGTCCAGCTTCCCAATGTACTGGCCCTCATTATGGATAGCCTTCGTTACTGGGTAACTGAAATGCACGTGGACGGCTTCCGGTTCGATCTGGCCGCTACGCTGGCCCGTACGCTGCATGAAACCGACACCCTCAGTTCGTTCTTTAACATCATCCATCAGGACCCGGTGATTTCACAAGTCAAGCTGATCGCCGAGCCGTGGGACATTAATGAAGACGGCTACATGGTGGGCAAGTTTCCGGTGGGCTGGGCAGAGTGGAACGGGATTTACCGCGATCAGATCCGTGACTTCTGGCGCGGTCAGGATATTGAAATGACCGCATTTGCACGGCGTTTTACAGGTAGCCCCGACCTCTACCAAAGCGATTATCGCAGGCCCACGGCCAGCATCAACTTCATCACAGCGCACGACGGTTTCACTCTCAACGATTTGGTTAGCTTCGATCAAAAACACAACGAAGCCAACGGTGAGAATAACCAGGACGGCGATGAAAGTAATCATTCCTGGAATTGCGGCGCAGAAGGTCCCACGGATAATGAATATATTAATTCCCTCAGAAACAGACAGAAAAGAAATTTGCTTACAACCCTGCTGCTCTCGCAAGGCGTGGCTATGGTGGCTGCCGGCGACGAACTGGGCAAAACCCAGCAGGGCAACAATAATGCCTATTGCCAGGATAATGAGATCTCCTGGCTCAACTGGGCCAATGCCGACCAGCAACTGCTGGAATTTACCCGGGCACTGATAGGGCTGTGTAATACGCACCCTACTTTCCGCCGCAGGCGATGGTTCCAGGACTTGCCCGTCACGGGCTCGGATGTGAAGGATATTATGTGGTTTTGGCCGAACGGCCAGCAAATCCCCGATCAGGAGTGGGAAGGCCACATCGCCCGGACCTTCGGGGTGTTTCTTAACGGCCAGGGGATCCGGTGTGTCGATCCGGATGGCAATAAAATCACAGATGACAACTTTTACATCATTTTTCATGCAGGAGACCAGCCACTGGATTTTACCCTGCCGCCCGTGGAATGCGGCTCCGATTGGCACGTTGTGATTAATACAGCAGAAAATTTCGTTGGCGAATCTGATCAAACGATCCCATCGGGCGGAAGTTTGACGATCACCGACCGCTCGGTGGTTGCATTGAAATGCCAGTCGTCTCCCCCTCAAACCGATACGTAAAAATGGGCCCCATCCAGGGGCCCACATAGCTTACTTCCCCGTTTCCATATGAGCGGCATCGACCGGTTTGGATTCCGGCGAACCTTTTTGCCTTAGAAAAATCGACAGAATAACAATGGAAGCGACCGAAAGGAATTCACTTTGCCAGTTCTGAAAAGTCTCGAACCAGAAATCGGGTTCGCCCAGAAACTTGCTCAACGATTGCTCCGCTTCCCCTCGAAGGGTCCTTTGCTCGTTGTGATCGGTATAGCTTCCGTACAAATGGCCCATCCAGCTTCCGAGAAATAGCAGGATAAAAGCGATCGACAGGGATTGCTGGTACAGTCGCAATTGCCATCCACCCCGCTTGACCGGCCCGGGCGCATCTTTTTTCGAGGGGTCGGGCTCGCGATCGACTTCTTCCGGCCTGTCGAGGTCTTTAGACTCGGCTGAACCAATCTGACGAAGTGAAATGGTCAGGATCACATACATGGCCATTTGAAGAAACTCGCTTTGAAAGTTTTCGAAAGTCGAAGAAAAAAAGTGACCGCTGGAAAGGTACTGCGCAAATGCGATCGGGCTTGCTCCCAGTTCATGTAGTTCATCATTGTGCTGCTTCCAGCCAAAAAAAGCCTGTGCGATTAAAGCGACAATGAAAAATGAGAGGAAGACAATTGATAGTCCGTTTCTATAAAAAAAGTGTGGTCTATTTTTCGACATAGCTGTGGTGGTTAAAGTCTGCCTTTTCAATTAGAAAAGTTATGCCAGCTTATTTACCGCCAATACCTCGCATAGGGGGAAGAAAGATCTGCATAAAAGATAACGAAAAACGTCTTCCGCCCCTTCTTACTTCAATTAGTTTAAAATAACGATAATACATATACGTGATTCGG